>DAIDHF010000012.1 GCA_027452005.1 Acidimicrobiales bacterium | reverse complement strand
AGGGGAATGGCTGAGAAGAGCTCTCTGGTAGAGGCCAGCAGGAAGCTGGTGGCTTCAGCCATCAGAGGACGTCACGGAATGATTGGGTATACCTTGTGGCCTCTTGTCGCTAACTTTCTAAAGAGTTGTCTAGATATTTACTGCTTTCAGATGATCCAATGTTCGACCTAGAGACCTTTGTCGAGGTCACCTCACGGGGCCGGTCCAACAAGAGTGGCCTCGAACCTTGAAGCATCGAAACATTAGAGACGGCTATGACGACTGCGTGGAAGCAGTTCAAGATGTCCTGGCCCGCGGTTGCCTGGAAGACTGGCAGGAACTAGCTGGCAAGATCCTCTCAGATCCCTTTGGGACTTACACCAAGTCCGCTGGAAGAAGTACTTGGAGCGTGTTACATGTACGGAACCACGACCACCTGGGCGGACTTGCGTGAAAGTGCACGCGACTTGTCGTGATGAATTCTACAGCGTTGAACACCTCCCAGGACTCTGGTCGTGGGACTTTTGGCCTTGAAGTATCTACAAAGTATATACTTTGTGGTATGAACACCGTAATCAGTGTGAAGGTTGATCAAGAGATAAAACAGGCGGCACAGGAAGTTGCGAAAAGTGCCGGGCTCACCCTGTCGGCTATGGTCAACTCGTATTTGATACAGGTAGTGGCCACTCGGCGCATTGAACTTTACGCACCCGAGAGAATAACACCAGGTCTTGAAGGATTAATTAGCCATGTCGAGAGTGAGCTTGCCCAGGGTTTAGCAAGTCCCATCTTTGAGGACCCGGAAGAGTTCTTGGACGACCTGAAGCGCTAGACGGGCGACCGTGCAAATCCAGTATCTGCCCTCTTTCAAGAGGCAGTATAGGAAACTGCCAAGCAACCTTCAGGTGCAGGTGGATAAGCGAATTCGACTGTTTTTTGAAGATCGGACGGATCCAAAGCTTCGTCTTCACCCTTTAATCGGGAAGTTCCGCGGGTATTGGAGTATCAACATCAACGGCGATCTCAGGGCATTGCTTATTATACGGGGAGACCAGGTAACTATTTTTGCCTTACTTGGCACCCACAGCGAACTCTACGGTTGAGGTAACGGGGAGCTAGGGTCCCACTGGGCTATTGAAGCCCATGACCTTCCCCACGGTAGGACTCTCGTAGCAAAATCGCAGGGGGGGGAGGCCCAATTCGGAATTCTCGCCACGTACATCCCTACACATATCTTCCCCTTGGACGCAACTACCAGCTAGAAGCTTTGTGGAGCCACGAGGACGCAGTTACAGGGAGGAACTTCGGTTTAGTGGAGCGCTAGTGAACCCCGCCGCGTCGCGACTCGGCTATAAAACCAATAAAGGCACTTGCCACCAAGAATCCTCCCACCAGGGTGACCCATAGCCCAAAGATTAGCCCGACACATAGGAATGAGGCCCCTAGCCCTGTCACGACCGGCCAGATTGACGAACCCGGGAACACGTCAACCACGCCCGCACCCTCTTCAATATTGGCGTCCTGGTCTTCCAGACGGGGTTTGGCTTTCAGGGACCAGAACAACAGGTAGCCCCCGGGGAGAAGTCCCAGACAGCCAGCCAAAAATAGCATGACCGTACCAGACTGCTCTTTAGACCAGAACCAGTAGGCCACGCAGATTATTGAAAAGAAGATCCCGACCACGGCAAACACGTAGGCCTCATCTTTCATAAAGTACGCCCGGGTGGGTTTCTCAGACATTCACTAACTCCTTGTCCGTCTTTTCCACCTTGGGGAACTCGGGATGGTTTAGATCCCAGGTCGGACGCTCCGAACGAATTGGCGGAATTGACACGTAGTTGTGGTGGGGCGGTGGCGAGGTGGTGGCCCACTCCAGCGTGTGGGCATCCCAGGGGTTATCCCCGGCCGGGATGGGCTTGAGCCAGGAGATCAAGAAGTTGTAGACCATTACCAGCATCGACAGACCCAGTACCGCAGCCCCAATGGACGAAATCGCGTTGAGGGTTCCCCAGCCCGTGTTGGCCGCGTAATCTGCAATGCGCCTGGGCATTCCATTCAGACCCAAGATGTACTGGGGGATAAAGGTCAGGCTGACACCAATAAAGGTCAACCAGAACTGGATGTGGCCCCACTTCTCGTGCATCATCCGGCCGGTAATCTTGGGATACCAGTAGTAAAGCCCTGCAAACCCAGCAAACACTGCCGACCCAAACAGGACCTGGTGGAAGTGGGCGACCACAAAATACGTGTCGTGTAGGGCAAAGTCTAGTGGGGGCGAGGCCAAAATTATCCCGGTAATTCCTCCCATAAGGAAGGTAATCAAAAATCCCATACAAAATAGCATGGGGGTATCGAACTTGATCTGACCTCTCCACATGGTCCCAATCCAGTTGAAGAACTTGATCCCGGTTGGCACGGCGATCAAATAGGACATCCCCGAGAAGAACGGGAGCAAGACGGTGCCGGTTGTAAACATGTGGTGGGCCCACACACTTGTGGACAGGGCCGCGATAGAAATGGTCGCGAACACCATCCCCTTATATCCGAAGATGGGCTTTTTGGAGAAGACTGGAAGAATCTCGGTCACTATCCCAAAATATGGGAGGGCGAGTATATAGACCTCGGGGTGCCCAAAGAACCAGAACAGGTTTTGCCACAGAACCGGAGACCCACCACCGGCGACCGTGTAGACGTGAGTTCCCAGGTGCCGGTCGGCATAGAGCATGACCATAGCCGAGAACAGGACCGGGAAGGCGATCAAGATCAAGATACCAGTTACTAGCATGTTCCAGGTAAACACGGGCATCCTGAACATGGTCATGCCAGGTGCCCTCAGGCAGAAGATGGTCGTTACCAGGTTAACTCCGGTGAAGATGGCCGAGAACCCGGTCAGGACTAAGGACAATATCCACAGGTCCGGCCCTGCCCCGGGGGAGTTCACGGCGCTAGACAGGGGAGCATAGGCTACCCAGCCAAAATCTGCTGCCCCACCGGCCACGAAGAATCCCGAGAGCATTGTTATTGATCCCCCCAGATAGAGCCAGTAAGACAGGGCGTTTAGTCTGGGGAAGGCCATGTCGGGGGCACCAATTTGGAGTGGAACGATTATGTTGGCAAGTCCCCCAAAGGCAAAGGGCCCAGCAAACAGGTAGAGCATGAGTGACCCGTGCATGGTAAACATCTCGTTGAACTGTTGTTGAGACAAAAACGTGTTACCCGGATGAGACAACTGGGCCCGGATGAGAAGGGCCATTATACCGGCCAGCAAGAAAAGCACGACCGAGGTGATCGTGTAGCTCTTTCCAATTACCTTGTGGTCGGTTGAGGTAAACCACTTGAGAAGCCCGTAGGACTCCTTGTGGTCGTCACCGTGACCATGCTCGGTGATTACCGGAGGATCTAACGTGACTGTCATAGAGAGGCTCCTTTAGTTTGGATCCATTGCTGGAACTGACTCGGGGGGACCACGTGAACCCTAAAGAGCATCAAGTCGTGGTTGAGACCACAAAACTGGGTACACTGACCAATAAAATAGCCAGCCCGGGTCGTGGTCAGGTCGAACACGTTAGTGACACCTGGTTGAGCGTACCGAGAAAAATTGAAGTCTCGAACATAGAAACCGTGAACCACGTCAAGGGATTTCAGGGTTATCTGGGTGGTTTCACCTAGTGGGAGGACCATTGTCGGGTAAGTATCGTGTTGACCCAAAACAACGTCGTGGGAGTAGACGGTGGGTCCACTCGGATACTCAAACCTCCAGCCCCACTGGTATGCAAGCACGGTTACCCTGGCATCAGGATTTGGAGTGACTGCATCCACCTTGTTTTCAGTCAGCACGGTAGCTATAAAGAGACCAATCACAATTATGAACGGGATTATCGTGTACACGAGTTCTAGGGGGATGTGCTCGAAGAACTGGCGAGGAATCTCGTCAGACTTTCTCCGGTGGAAGATGACCGGCCAGATGAGCAGGATAAATACCAAGACCCCCACAATTATTCCGGCCACCACGAAGGCCTGAAAGAGATGGTTCTCGTGTTGGGCCTGGGAGGTTGCCCCAGAAGACTGTCCAAAGGTCGGGAGCTTGCAACTAGAAAATATTAGGGCCAAGACTCCTAGCCCCAAGGCCTTCTTAGGTAATGATTTCACGAAGGCCACTTTATATTCTAAGAACTACCTGGTTGAAATTATTATCTAGAATATTTGCGAGTAGACAAATAGCCAGGCCGAATCAGTGCCTAAAAAGGATCACAAGAGCACTATTCTACCATTTATTGGCACTATTCTAAGTATCTTGGGGTTCCAATTATCTAGTCTGGCCCGGAACTTTGTGAGATTTCGAAAAAGTCGTCTAGGACGAGCATGTACCGTCCAATTGACTTCGACCACGAATTGGGTATTTCAGGGCAAGATCCCTGGCTATGAACGACTACCTCGTCCTAACTCTTATGAAAAGCTCCCAAATTACATTAGGTCATAGAGTTGAAAATATGACCCACCTAGTAGTGGTCCAAGTCCCAATGACTTGACTTCCTCGTCAATCCTAAGGCACAAGACAATAAGCATCATTACACGATCATCTAATTCAAAACACTAAGGATTTCCTAGGAAATATTGAAGTTTTAAGTCTTGGTAGTGCCTGTAGTATCGTCGGACGATGTTTCTGAATCGACTCCCCCTTTTGAACCTTCCTCGATTCCCTTCTTGAACTCAGAGGAGGCAGATCCAATGGACCTGGCCAGCTTAGGAAGCTGGGTTCCCCCGAACAAGAGCAACACAATTCCGAGTACGATCCACAGGTCCGTACCTTCTAGAGCACCAATCATTACAAACTACCTCTCTACGTATTTGAGCCTCTACTATAAGGTTACTAGGAAATAGCCGGGTTCCAAATACAAATATCCTGGACAAAATTAGAGACATGACAAACAAGTTACAACGACCCTGCCAGGATATTTACAGACTTTGCCAGTAGAAAAACCCTGGTCAGGCAGTAAATCCAAAAATCCAGGGAGGATGTTTGACACAAGACTTACAAACACGTAGTTTAGACGGGACTCGCGTCACGCGCGCGTGTTGAAATACAAGGTTCCGGAGCCAGGCTCTATACGGGCCATAACCGAATACAAAGGAGATCCAGTAGTGAATGTGACCACCCAGGAAGCCAAGACCACTTATAGGTGGCTGACTTTAAGAAGGGCGATCGCGGCGGCTTTCACAGCGGCCCTGACCGTGACGGGCTTATTGCCCCTATTAGGAGTGAGCGCAGCAAGCGCCGCTACCAGTGTGACGGGCCTAGTCGGTCCCTGCGCCAGTTCGTCGGCGTCAGGAGGAACCGGAGTTATATACACCGTAGGATTTACAACCTCATCAACGGGTGCCTTGACGGCGGGAACAGGTACAATCACGATCTCGTTACCGACGGGAACATCCCTGCCAACCCTGGCGTCCGACTACACAGTCAACGTTGGCGCCACCTTCACAGGGTGCACGGTATCTGGCGGTGCCGGAGCGGTAGCGGCAACCAGCGTATCGACATCAAATAACGGTACGACGGCCACTATCACGACACCCTCGACTATTGGTAACTCAACTAACGCTGCAGTTGTAATCAACGGAGTTACCAACCCGGCGAGTGGTAGCTACACCTTTGGCATATCGACCTCAGCAGATGCGTCGTCAGTGACCAGCTCGTCATTCTCGATAGGATCTAGCATTTCAGGTTTAGCAGCACCAACCTTAACTAACGCAGGTGCAAGCCAAGCTTCGAATCTGTCGCTCTCCTTTACGACCTCAGCATCCGGATCCCTTGTTGGTGGTAGTGGAACCATAACCGTAACGCTCCCAACGATCACTGGTGGTGGAAGTCAATTCGTGCTTCCAACCGCTGGAGCGGGAACCGCCGGCTCATACTTTGTAAATGGCATCTCCGCCAAATCAGTATCGGTTTCAGGTGAAGTCGCAAAGATAACTGTTCCAACTATTGCCTCCATTAAGGCAAGTAGCTCGGTAACAGTTCTCATAGACGATGTAACCAACACAAACACAGCGGGCAACTACACGCTCACGGTTCAGACCTCATCGGATGCAGCTCCGGCAACTTCGCCAACCTTTTCTATAGGAACCATTGTTAGCTCGGTGTCAATTAACGGAGGGTCTACTCCAGTTGGAGCAGGACTTTCGGGTCAGCAATGGAATGTTGCCTTTACAACCAGTGCTACCGGGGCACTTACCAGTGGAACAAGTACAGTTACATTCACTGCACCCACCGGGACAACTCTACCTACCACTGCTTCCTCCTATGTAATGCAGAGCGTTGCGGCAAGTACGGTGAACGTCTCTGGAACCACCGCAACGATCACTGCCCCTGTGGCGGTAGCTGTAAGTACGTCAGTTACACTGTCGATCAGCGGAATAACTGATCCAACAACTCTAGGTACTGCAATTGGATACGTATCTACCTCTTCAGATACAGCACCTCAGCCGGCAACGGTTTCAGTAACTACTGCCGTGTCAAACCTGACGGCCACCGTGTCCAATAACTACATTTCTGGAAGCGCACCGAGCTACACAGAAACTGCTAACTACACCATTCAGTTCACCGCCACGACGGGACTAGCTGCCGGGGCAGGGACCATATCAATCTGTGTCTCAAGTACTGCATTCCCGTCAGGACCAATCCACACCGGAGCCGCCAATTCCGTTTCAATTGCCTCAGGGACAGGCGGAGCGGCCATTGATGCCGGAACTCCAGCGTCAGCTTCGACTTGTGCGACCGGATTCGCAGGAATCAAGATCACAGTTCCAGCAGCTTTGAATGGTGGTCTAGGGGTTTCAGCAGGACAGACAGTTACCATCGTGGTAGCAGCTCAAACAAACCCAACAACTACTGGCAACTATCCGGTTGAAGTCAATACCTCAGCCGATACGGGAACCGCAACAACTGCAACACCCCTTAACTTTGTTGCTCAGCCAACTGTTGGAGTACAAAGTCCTACGGTAACGCCAAATTCAACTACCGCTGGCGGTGCTACTTATTACACCGTTGCCTTCAACACAAATCTGGCTATTGCCGCAGCAGGATCTATAACCGTAAATCTGCCCTCGACAGTAACGGTACCTTCAGCTGACTCCGGAGCAGCAGACGCTTGCATCGGAGTAACACCGGAGAACATTACAGTTACGGGCACCTCGGTTGTAGTCGCTGATGCCGCTGGGTCGGCCGCTGGGTCGCTATCAATAGCAATTGGTGTTGCTTCCGGCACATCGTGCACGACAACTTTGACTGGAGCTAATGCCTTCTTGAATCCGTCAGCAGGTACATTCACCGCTACGGTGTCAACGTCTGCGGATACGACTTCGGTGACCTCTGCACCATTTACAATTGGCACAACTACAAGCACCCCGAACCAACCGGTACTAACAGTTACCCCGGTTACGACCTCTGTTTCTGATCTTACAGTAGCGTCGCAAACATCGGGTTCCGGTGCTTTGGCCGTTTCAACATCTGCAAACATAACGCTAAGCACAACAGCTTCAAGTTGTCCGTTCCCGACAACGGCAACTGATTACGTTGTCAATGGAATCGTTCCAACGACCGTTGCGGGTTCTTGCAGTGGCTCAGGTACTTCTGCGGCTCCATATACAATTACCATTGACTCACCAGTCGCAGTTGGAGCCAGTACCCCGCTGACAATTGGAGTGGCAGGCTTTAGCACACTTGCAGCAGGGACCTACTATGTAGGGTTGACAACCCTTGCTGACAGTGGTGGTGCTGGTGGAGCTATTACCTCTCAGGCTTATAGTAGCTATACAAGCCTTGGCAATAGCGCAGTTGCATCACAGGCTATTACTGCTCCAAGTGCGGCTGCACCTGGTACGGCTGGCTCAACATCGGTCTATACGTTCCACTTCACCGTTACAACCTCGATGACTCCTGGTACCAGCACGATTACGGTGTCGGCACCTTCTGGAACGGTATTTCCTGGAACGGCCTCGGACTACACGATTGCTGGCGCGACAGAGTCAACCACTCCAACGGTTGTGAACTCTGGATCTACAGTCGTTATCTTGGTGCCCGGGACGGTCTCTGCCGCCTTGGTGGCTGCTTCGTCGGTAGTGACTGTAGGTATTGCTGGGGTGACAAATCCAACTACTGCTAGCACAGCAGATGCGTTGGCGCTCTATACCTCTACAGATCCAATTCCTGTGGCTACTGGAACTTATACAATTGCTACAGGTGTAACTAAGATCTCTGGACCATATCCAGACGTTCCAACTACCTCTGGGACTGGCGAGACCTATACAGTGGGCTTTACGGCCACGACTGCCATTCCTAATACAACCGGAACCATTACAATTGCAGCCGCTACGGGTACCAATTTTGCGGACGCTACAGCAACTGACTATACAGTAGATGGTTTTGCAGCCTCAGGACTGTCTGGTTCGGGTACTGCAACTGTCACCGTTACGTTGAACACTAGTGCTGCAGCTGCAGTACAAGCTGGCCAAGCGGTTCTTGTTACTCTTCCTGGTGTTACTAACCCCTCGACTGCAAGTACTTCTGACACCTTTACAGTTGCTACTTCAGCTGATGGTGCCGCGGTGACCAGTTCTAGCTATACGATTTCGTCGGGCATTACCACGCCGACGGTCGCGCTAAGTACGAACGTGGCTCAGTCAACTGCGAACTATACGACCACCTTTAGTGTTTCCTCTACGGGAGCTTTGGCTGCTAATACAGGGACGATATCGGTGGCGTTCCCAAGTTCGACCGTGTTGCCGACTTCGGCTGCAAACTACGTGGTCAATGGGGTTAGTGCTAGTAGTGTTACCGTAGCCTCGACTACGGCAACGATAACTACGGCAGTTGCCGTACCAGCAAGCGGATCTGTTTCGCTCGCCATCAACGGTGTTACCAATACAATAACGGGGTCATATACGTTGGTTGAAAATACTTCGGCCGATACGACTCCGACTACAAGTGCTGGTTTCTCTATCGTTGCACCGCCTGCACCTAGTGTTACGAGTATCTCGCCCAATACAGGTCTCACTGCTGGAGGAACGTCCGTTACCGTAACAGGTACTGGCTTTACGAATTCAGCAACTGTTAGCTTTGGTGCTATCTCGGCTAGCTCGGTGGTTGTTGTGTCGTCAACTCAGATAACAGTTCCTTCACCAGCTCAAGCTGCTGGCGTGGTGAACGTTGAGGTTTCTACCATTGGTGGAACTTCACCAGCTGTTAGCGCTGACCAGTTCACCTACACGGCACCAGTTCCGACTGTAACTGCTATTTCGCCAAATACCGGTTCAACAAATGGTGGCACTGCAGTAACGATTACAGGTACCGGACTTACAGCCGCTACAGCAGTAGATTTTGGTACGGTTGCTGCAACTGGTGTGACCGTAAAGAGTGACACTTCAATTGTCGCCACGTCACCTGCTGGATCTGCTGGTGCGGTAGATGTGACAGTCACTACAGCCGGAGGTACCTCTGCGAAGAGTTCTGCTGATCAGTTCACCTACGCTGTAATTCCTGCACCCACCGTTACCGCAGTTTCCCCTAATTCGGGTACGACTGCTGGTGGACAGACAGTTACGGTTACTGGTACGAATCTAACTGGGGCCACTGCTGTGGACTTTGGTGCGACTGCTGGAACTAGTGTCACAGTGAACTCCGCCGGGACATCATTGACAGTTGTCGACCCCAAGGGGACTGCTGGTGCGGTTGATGTAACGGTTGTTACCCCTGGTGGAACCTCTGCGAAGTCTTCAGCTGATACCTTCACCTACTCAAGCTGTGCAATTCCGACGGTTACGGGTATTAGCCCAACTAGCGGCCCTGGAGCCGGTGGTACGGTAGTAACGGTAACTGGTACCGGATTTGAAGTTGCTGGTAGCCCCGCTACATGTGTTGCGACTGGCGTTGACTTCGGTTCGACTGCTGGTACTAGCATGACGGTATCGTCGGCTACGTCAATTACAGTTACTTCACCGGCGGGCACTGGTTCCGTAAATGTAACTGTGATGAATGCTGCTGGAACTTCGGCAACATCTAGCTCCGACATGTTTACCTATGCAGCACCTGCAGCGGCTGGTGGATTCTTTACCCTCAGTGCATACGGAAAGGTATATGCCTATGGTTCAGCAATGACCGGCCTTGGCGATGCTTCAAATCTGAATCTGAATGCACCTACTATTGCAATGGCTGTTACCCCAGATGGTAAAGGATACTGGTTGCTAGGCGCCGATGGTGGAATCTTCTCCTACGGAGATGCCTCCTTTGAGGGTTCAGCTGGTCAGATCAACCCATCAAGGCCTGCTGGTGGTTCCAATTCATTTACCCCTGTAAAGGAGATTGTTGGAATAGTTAGCACCGCCGACGGTAAGGGCTACTGGATGGTTGGACAAGACGGTGGAGTGTTTGCCTTCGGTGATGCTACCTTTGTTGGTTCCTCAGGCCAGATCAACCCGAATCTTCCTGCTGGTGGTTCGAACGCTTTTACGCCTAATAGGCCGATAGTTGGGATAGTTCCTACGGCCGACGGTAAGGGCTACTGGATGGTTGCTTCAGACGGTGGAATCTTTGCCTTCGGTGATGCAGGGTTTTATGGTTCCTCAGGCCAGATCAACCCAGGAATGCCTGCAGGTGGAGCCAACTCCTTCACCCCAGCAGCTCCGATTGTAGGAATGATTCCGAGCATTGATGACAAGGGTTATCTAATGGTTGGTTCCGATGGTGGTGTGTACTCCTTTGGAGATGCTCCGTTCTTCGGTTCGCCAGCTGGAAGTCTATCTAGTTCCAACTCTGTCACCGGAATTGCTTTGACCCCGGATGGTAAGGGTTACTGGGTTGCCGGTCTGGACGGATCCATCTACTCATTCGGTGATGGAAGTCCGACTCCGGCGCTTGAGACTACGCCTGGACCGACATCGTCAAGTGCTATTGAAGCAATAGCAGCTTCATAACAACGAAGTACAGCAAAAGAGCCGCAGCCTTTCGAGGTTGCGGCTCTTTTGTTTTAAGAACTAGTCTATGAGCATCAAAGTTGCTGTTCTCAAAGAAGTTGGCGCGGGCGAGAAAAGAGTAGCTCTCACACCTGACGCCGCGAAGAAGCTCCTAGAATTAGGTGCTGAGGTTTCCTTAGTTCCTACTAGTGGAAACCAAGCTTTATTTTTTGATTCGGACTATTTGGCTGTTGGGGCCAAGGTCGATGATAACTACTCCGATGCCGATGTAGTCATAAAGGTTTTGCCGTTATCCGTGGAGGAAGTTGCTTCCATTAAGCCTGGTGCTGTTACCATATGTACCGGTCAACCAGCGGGTTTTGTAGATGCAATTGCCGAACTTGCCAAAAAGGGCTGTTCGGTATTTGCAATGGATCTCTTACCTCGTATTTCGAGAGCTCAGTCTATGGACTCGCTTTCATCGCAGGCCTCAGCTGCTGGTTACAAGGCCGTACTACTTGCAGCTACACGCCTTTCAAAGTTTTTCCCAATGCTCATGACAGCTGCAGGGACAATTCCACCGGCCAAGGTCTTAGTGATGGGCGCTGGCGTAGCAGGGCTTCAGGCAATTGCAACGGCAAAGCGTCTAGGTGCCCAGGTGAGTGCATATGACGTTCGACTAGCGGTTAAAGAAGAGGTCCAGAGCCTGGGCGCTAAGTTTGTTGAACTTCCCCTGGAAGCCGTTGAAGGTCAAGGTGGATATGCCGGTGATCAAAGTGCGGAATTTCAGGCTAAACAGCAATCTTTGATTGCCGACACGGTTAAAGTTTCTGATGTTGTAATTACAACTGCTGCAATCCCAGGCAGAAAGGCACCAATTCTTATTACCAAGGCCATGGTGGAGGCCATGAAGCCTGGTTCTATCGTGGTCGACCTGGCAGCTTCAACCGGTGGAAACTGTGAGATTACCCAAGACGGGGAGGAGGTTCTATTAGGAGGCGTAACCGTTATTGGTGCCTCTGAACTACCTAGTATGATATCGACTCATGCCAGTCAGCTATATGCCAAGAACGTGGTGAACTTTCTAACTCCCATGATAAAAGATGGCAAGTTGGAGATGGACTTAGACGATGAGGTAGTTAGTGCTACTTGCGTTGTCGCCAATGGCGAGGTTCGCCATCAACCAACTAGAGAGTTGCTCGGGTTATGACTGGAGGTGTTCTCGGGCTAGTTACCGTTTTTGTGTTGGCCGTATTTGTGGGTTTTGAGGTTATCTCTAAGGTTCCGAGCATTTTACATACCCCCCTTATGTCGGGAACAAATGCAGTTCACGGGATTATCTTGGTTGGCTCCATTATCATTCTGGCCGGTGCGAACTCGACGACCCAACAGGTCCTTGGTACCGCCGCAGTATTTCTGGCCACTCTCAACGTTATCGGTGGGTTTGCGGTTACCGATCGGATGCTTGAAATGTTCAAGCCCAAGAAGAAGCAATGAGTCTCTCGACCGGCGTAAACGTCGCGTACCTGTTTGCGGCCGTATGTTTTATCTTGGCGCTAAAGGGACTTACATCTCCCAAGACGGCCAGATATGGAAACGGCCTAGGGGCCTTTGGCATGGTTGTTGCGGTCGTGATGACCTTTGTCAATCGCCACGTTGAAAACCTCGACCTGATTGTGATTGCACTCGCTTGCGGAGTCGTCGTGGGTATCCCGGCTGCCCGGATGGTCAAGATGACCGCCATGCCCCAGATGGTTGCCGCCTTCAACGGAGTTGGTGGTGGAGCGGCCGCCCTTGTTGACATTGCCGACTTTTCAAAGCACACCCATGTGGGAGTCGCTGAGTGGGTACAGGTTGCTGTTGTATTTGGAGTCATTGTTGGTTGTATTTCTTTTTCTGGTTCCATAATTGCCTTTTTGAAGCTTCAAGAGGTTATGACTGGAACTCCAATAACCTACAAGGGACAGCAAGCCGTAAACGCTTTGGTCGGCGTGGCAATTTTGGCCCTCGGGGGCATGGTTCTGGCAACTACCTCCTCGCCGGATCTGGCAATTATGGCCGGTGTGGCACTCTTGTTTGGAGTTGCCTTCGTACTCCCTATCGGGGGTGCCGACATGCCGGTAGTTATCTCCCTTCTCAACTCTTTTACAGGTCTGGCTGTGGCCGCTTCAGGGTTTGTCTTGAACAACGTTCTCTTGATAGTGGCCGGAACCCTTGTTGGAGCCTCCGGGACCCTTTTGACCCGCATGATGAGCCAGGCAATGGGCAGGTCTCTGGCCAACGTCCTCTTTGGGGCCTTTGGCAAGGTACAAGTTAGTTCGACTGGAACTGGAACCGGAGGAGGCGAGGACCGGCCGGTTCGATCTGCAAGTGCCCAGGATATCGGGACCATGCTGGCCTATGCCCAAAAGGTAATCATCGTACCCGGTTACGGCCTGGCCGTCGCCCAGGCGCAACACACCGTCAAGGAGCTCGCCGACGCGTTGACGTCAAAGGGGGTCGAGATAGACTACGCAATCCACCCCGTGGCCGGGAGGATGCCAGGACACATGAACGTCCTCTTGGCCGAGGCAGATGTTCCTTATGACCAGCTCAAAGAGATGGACGAGATCAATCCGGAGTTCCCCTCCACTGATGTGGCCCTGGTAGTAGGGGCCAACGACGTGGTCAATCCGGCCGCCCGAGACATGCAGGGAAGTCCAATCTACGGTATGCCAATTCTCGACGTAGATCGAGCACATCAGGTGGTCTTCCTAAAGCGATCCATGCGTCCGGGCTTTGCTGGGATTGATAACGAGCTATTCTATGATCCTAAGGTGACTCTCCTCTTTGGTGACGCCAAGGACTCTCTCTCCAAGTTGGTCAGTGCGGTAAAGTCCGCCTAGTCATAGCTTTCAAACAAATAACTGTCGCACCCAGGCACTAGTTTTTCTTCCAACCTATACTAGAAGGAGAGAATGATAGTGCAAGTTGCAACCCTCACAGTCGTGGTCGCCATATTACCAATCATGGTCTTATATGCCATCACTCTGAACAATCGAATCGACGCTCTAGGTGATGTAATAGATGCTAAGTTCAATAAATTTCGGGACTCACTTGAACAAAAGATTGAAAGTGTACGCGTTGAACTTGGCCGTCGGGCAGATGAGATTTCAGGCCGACTCGACCAGCGATTTGATTCTCTTGGTGCCAGAATCGACGAGCAAAGTGCCAGAATCGACGAGCAAAGTGCCAGAATCGACGAGCAAAGTGCCCGACTCGACCAGCGATTTGATTCTCTTGGGGCCAGAATCGACATTCTTGCTGTGCGTATCGATGAACAAGGTGCTCGACTCGACCAGCGCATAGATGAACAAGGCGATCGGCTCAATCGGCGAATCGATAGTCTGGGTGGCCGGATAGACACGATAGAAGCTAGATTGGACGTTATCCACGCAAATGTCGTAGATATCAAGAGTGAGTTATCAGCTCATCTGTTACACCACGTATAAGGGGGTTATATGTTAGACAAGCTCGGAGTACTGTCGGAACCCAGAAAGTTTGTTGTCGAGGCTCAGCGGGCCCAGGAGTATGCTCTGGCCACCAACGACTCAAATTCGGCCTACGAGAAGATTGCCCCGCCAGTCTTCGCGGTTGTGCCAGCCTTTGAGGCTCTCGGTCAGGTCGCCTCCCAGACCATACCGCCAGAATCCATGCTCATGGTCGTTCACGGCGAACAGGACATGCACTTTCATGCCCCACTTTTGATCGGTGAAGAGATTGTAACCGTGGGTGAGGCCTTCAACGTACGAGTTGGTTCATCTGGAACTCGGGTCGCCTTTAGGGTCGAGTCCCGAGGAGCCGACGACAACCAGCTCAGGGTCGAGAGTTATGCCACCCTGTTTGTTCGGGGAATGGTCGACGGACAAGACGGTGGGCCCGACAAGCCTGACCATACCTTTCCCGAGTCTGCCAGGGCCAACCGGGTAGGTGTCGATGTGGTGCACGTTGACGGCGACCAGACCTTCCGGTATTCAAAGGCCTCAGGGGACATGATGCCTATACACCTAGACGAGTCGGTGGCCAAGAGCGTTGGTCTCCCCGGGATTATTGCACACGGTCTGTGTACAATGGCCATGACTGGCCAGTCGGTAGTAAAACTCGTGGCTGGGGGTGATCCGACCCGACTCAAGAGACTTGCCGTGCGTTTTTCAAAGAACGTGTTTCCAGGAAATGACATTGAGACTACCGTTTATCGGGTTGATGACCAGGGAAACTACGCGTTCGAGTCTACGAGTGCTGGTCAAGATGTCGTCAAGAACGGCTGGGCGCGAGTCTCTGAGATTTAGGTTCACCAGGTTAGAATTCAGCCCGTAGTCTCAGATCACCTGACGGAATAGGAGCCCGTCTTTTAGCCGTCTAAGAGTTTCAATAGTACGATCTTAACCGTGGATATCGACCTCCTTGAAGCGAGCAATCTCTCAGGGCTTCCAATAGGTGAACTTCGTACACGGCGGGAGGAATGTGAGCACTACGAGGTTGAACTCTCTTATATCCGAAGGATGATTCACGGTCGACTAGACGTGGTCTATTACGACCTGACTCGCCGGAACGAGGGTCGAGGAAGTTCAGATTTTGGCCTCATTGTTGACAACCTATCGGGAATCTTGTCAGGGAGAATTCATGCCCACTACTCGGGTCGGCTGTCTAACCTTCTGGCTCCCGACACCGACGAGGTCTCCCTGGAGGAGTTGGACGCCATAGTCGGGGCCGAGAACCTCTACAGGCTCCCGGACCTTTCAGACGACGAGGTTCGGGCCATTGGAGAGCGACTCATTGAGTTCGAGGGCAAGATCTCTGATCAACGAGGGCGCTTGCACGACGTGATAGACAAGCTTCACCAAGAGATTATCCGCAGATATAAGACCGGTGAGGCCACCGTAGATTCACTACTGGAGAGTACATGAAAGAACTTCCAACCAACTGGCGTGAACTCGGTGAGTTCATTCGCGAGCAGAGATCGATGTCGAGGCTTTCACTCAGGCGCCTGGCCGAGCTGGCTGACGTGTCAAACCCGTACCTGTCTCAGATAGAGCGGGGACTTAGAAAGCCGTCTGCGGAGATCCTTCAACAGATCGCCAAGGCACTTAGGATTTCGGCTGAGACCCTATATATTCGAGCCGGGATCTTAGAAGAAAAGGACCCCTCTGATCAGGACCTAACCGCGGCAATACTCTCGGATATGACTATAAGTGAGTCGCAAAAGCAGGTCATTATCTCGATCTACCAGTCCTTCAGAAAAGAGAACGCCGCGGCTCAATGATAAGAGTTGCCATGCTCTCCATGCACACCTCTCCCCTGGCCCAGCCAGGGGTTGGAGACGGCGGGGGTATGAACGTGTACGTCCGAGAGCTAGCCGCCTCCCTAGCCCGCCTCGGTGCCCACTGTGACGTGTTCACCGTGGCCTGGGATAACGGCGGGCCCGCTTTGGTCGAGGTGGAGCCAGGATTTCGCGTCTTCAATATCGCACTCAGAGGTACTCACCCGGCTGGGATATCTGAAAAAGACCATCTTGCCCAGGCCGTTGATGAATTTGCTGAAAAGGTGCTCGATTGCCTGGACCAAACCCCTGACGTTATTCACGCCAACTACTGGTTGTCTGGCAAGGTGGGCCATGTCCTCAAACACAAGCTCGAAGTACCCCTCGTGTCCACCTTTCATACCCTAGAGCGCATGAAGGCGGCGGACTCAGGCGACCTGATTGCCCAGGTCCACCGGGCCCAGGCTGAGTCGGAGATCATGGAGTGCTGTGAGGCTATCGTGGCATCTTGTAATGTAGAGGCAACTCAAATTATCGACCTATACGACGTTGACCCGGACCGGATTGCGGTCGTTCCCCCTGGAGTCGATCACGCCTTTTTCTCCCCCGGAGACAGGGAGCAGGCTCGACGGGCCCTCGGACTCCCCGGAGATGTTCCCATGACCTTGTTTGTAGGGCGGATACAGCCCCTCAAAGGGGCGCGTCATGCAATTGAAGCTATCAGGGAACTTCCCGGGTTTTTGACCATAGTCGGTGGACCGAGCGGTCCTGACGGTCCTGGCGAGCTTGCCCGCCTAAACGCTCTGGTTGACCGATATGGACTTGGGGACCGGGTAATCTGGCGAGAACCCCAGCCCCACGAACTCCTCTCGTCTTACTACCGGGCAGCTAACGTGTGCGTAGTTCCCTCCAAGAGTGAGTCCTTTGGTCTCGTGGCCCTCGAAGCCCAGGCCTGTGGGACCCCGGTCGTGGCCTCGGCTGTTGGCGGACTACTCACCTTGGTCGACCATGCCAGGACCGGATACCTGGTCGAAGACAGCAACTACACCTCGCATCTGTCCATCCTGTTGGAAAATCCCGACACTGCTTATGAGTTCTCACAAAACTCGTTTCGGCGAGGTCTTCGCTATTCCTGGAAGGCAAGCGCCGAGAGTCTGATCGATGTCTTTCATAGGGTCTCACAGAGAGAACTAATTGAATGCGCCTAGTAATTTCGCGGGCAAAACTATTGAATGTTCCTAGTAATTGCCCGACAAAACTATTGAATGTGCATTACCGTTGAGCGAGAGAACTAATTGAATGTGCCTAGCTGATATGGACGTTTGCTTATCTTGTAGTTTCGGGCTAAGTTCGCCTGCCAGTGGCCCGGAGGGCGGAGAGGATGTATTTGTTCGGGGAAGTGCGAATACACCCAGGAGGTCTTCCGGGTCCACATGGAGCCAACCATGAAACTTGTCGTCATCGGGGGAGGTCGCATGGGGGGTGCCTTAATCCGGGGCCTGATCTCCTCTGGCTGGGCGAGCCCCTCTGAGCTTGGAGTAGTCGAGATATCTGAGGCCCAGCGTGACCGACTTGAAGGTGGACATCACGGCCTGGCAACATTCAGGCAGTATGACACCGGGATGAGCAACGACGTGGTCTTGGCGGTCAAACCCCAAGATGTCGAGATGACCTGCCTGGGGCTGGCCGACAAGTCGATAAGGAGGGTCCTGTCGGTGGTGGCCGGGGTAACCACGGCCACGTTGGAGTCAACTCTAGACCCGGGAACTATAGTGGTGCGTTCCATGCCCAACATTCCGGCCCTAGTGGGCCACAGTGCGGCTGGCATTACCCGGGGGACCCTGGCAACCCTAGAGGACCTGGACTGGGCCTCGGGTGTCCTGCACTCGGTGGGCAAGGCCGTGGAGGTCCCAGAGGACCTCATGGACGCCGTGACTGGGTTGTCCGGGTCGGGACCGGCCTACTTTTTCTTGGTCGTCGAGGCCTTGGTCGAGGCTGGGATCCGGGTGGGCCTTGACCGGGAGACCGCAATCGTGCTGGCCCGCCAGACCTTTATAGGTGCGGCCCGACTCCTGGAGGAAACCGGCGAAAGCGCCGAGGACCTGCGAATTGCGGTGACCTCCCCGGCCGGGACCACGGCTGCGGGAATTGCCAAGCTAGACGAGCTAAAAACCCGAGAGTCCTTTATAGCAGCCGTCATAAGTGCCACGCAGCGCTCCAAAGAGTTGGGTGAGCAGTCTTGAACCTGGTCAGTGTTGCCATTGGCCACGATCCAGACAAGGTATGTCTTATAGATAGTTTCGGGGAGTTGACCTATCGGGGTCTCCTGTCACTCGCGACTAGTTGGGTTACCTACTTCAAGTCCAAGTCAGTCGGGGTAGGTGACCGAGTAGCCCTGATCACCCAAAACGACCGAAGATTTGTGGCCCCCTACCTGGGCGCCCTAAGTCTGGGTGCTGTGGTCGTTCCTGTCAATCCACTTAGTCCAAAACCAGAAAGAGACTCCGAGCTTGCCAGTGTAGAACCCAAGGTCGTAATAGACGGCGACGAACTCGGCGTGCCCACGAACTTTCTAGATGACCCATTAGAAACCTTTGTCGAAATGGATCCCACAGATAGTGCCGTGCTCTTGTTCACGTCCGGTACGGCCGGATTCCCGAAGGCGGCCATATTGACCCATGGATCCCTACGAGCAAACCTGGATCAGATTGCGGGTTACTCAACACCCCACGACGTCGGCTTGGCCGTACTCCCGTTCTTTCACGTGTTTGGTCTCAACGTGGTCCTAAACCTCGGACTTCTATCTGGGGGTACTCTGCGGATGGACGCAATGGCCCCAGACGTAACCGTCTTGGCCGGGGTCCCGGCCCATTACGACGCCTGGGCGGCCGATGAAGGTTTTGAAACTCCTAACGTGCGTCTGGCGATCTGCGGCGGTGCCCCGCTGTCGCGGGAGACCTTTGATAGGTTTCAGGATCGATTTGGGATTGCGCTCTACGAGGGTTATGGTCTGACCGAGGCCTCACCGGTTGTCACGTTTCCCGATTTCGACCAACCGGCCGTGTTTGGCTCAGTCGGCACACCCCTAGATTCCATCGACCTAAAGATTGTCGACCCCGATGGGCAAGAGGTCTTTGAAGGCGATGCAGGTGAAGTATTAGTGCGTGGCCCAAACCTGTTCGGGGGCTACTACAAAAACCCACAAGCCACCGAGCGAGTTATCGACGCGGATGGGTGGCTACACACGGGCGATATCGGTGTAGTGGGCTTTGATGGCAAGCTACATCTGGTTGACAGGGCCAAGGATCTCATTATCGTGTCAGGATTCAACGTGTTCCCGCAAGAGGTAGAAAAGATTATTGAATCAGTCCCCGGAGTAAAAGAGGTGGCTGTGGCTGGTCACGACCGGGTAAACGCGTACGTGGTCGCGAATAACGTGACATCTAATGCGATCACGAACACATGTCGAGAACACCTGGCAGCCTATAAGTGCCCGTCGTCAATAGTGTTCGTTGACAACCTCCCACGGGCGGCGACCGGGGAAGTAATGCGACGCTATCTGACCTCGCCACGGTAGCCCCTGCTACGTCCGGTGATGGCTAAATCCCCCAATCCCCATGGGGCGTTTTGAAAAGCCGGTTAGGTCTTGATTTCTCCCATGCCACTTCCAGAGCCGACCATAACGAGACTACCCTTGTACCTGCGATGCCTTGACCGACTCCACGAGTCCGGAGAGGTTGCAGTTGACTCCCAAACCCTGGCCCAGATGGCCGGGGTCGGGGCCCACAATCTACGTAAAGACCTCGCTTATCTAGGAAACCTGGGAACCCGTGGATCGGGATACGACATTGTCCATCTCAGAGAGACCATCTCGTCTATCTTGGGAGCGGACCGAACCTGGAACGTGGCAATTTGCGGAGTCGGTAATCTGGGCACGGCCTTTGCGAAGTATCTCTCTAGTACCCAGGACCGATTTATGTTGACCAACCTCTTTGACGTAGACCCACAAAAGCTAGACACCACAGTGGCCGGAATTCGTGTTCTGCACAACGACCAGATGGGAGCCAGGTTGATAGAGGGTGGCCCGCATCTGGGAATTATCTCAACCCCACCCGAAAGTGCCCTAGACGTGGCCCGCCTTCTGGCCTCGTATGGGGTTAGGTCAATGCTGAACTTTGCTCCAGTCCACATAGACTTGGGACCAGCTAACCTGGTCCGCAACGTAGACGTCGGGCTACACCTTTTGATGTTGAGCTACCACGAAATGTTATAATAAGTCCCGTGGCTGTCATCGTCGTCGGGCTAAACAACAAGAGTGCCCCTCTAGAGATCTTAGAGCGGACCACAATAGCCCCGGGTGACCTCGCAAAGGCTCTCACGTCCCTAAAGTCCCGCGACAACATCTCAGAGGTGGTCGTGGTGTCGACCTGCATGCGAACCGAGATTTACGCCCTGGCCGAGCGATTTCACGGGGCCGTGGCCGATGCTATGGAGTTCCTGGGTGACCTTTGTGGGGTGGACATCAGTGAGGTCGCTTACAACTACTTTGACCAGGCCTGTGTGAGCCATCTCTTTAGAGTCGCCGCGGGACTCGACTCTGCAGTAGTCGGCGAGGGGGAGGTCCTCGGCCAGCTCAAGGATGCCTGGATTTCCGCGATGGATGAACGGGCAAGTGGCCCAACCCTCAATGCCCTGTTTCGCCACGCCGTAGAAGTGGGAAAGAAAACTCGGACCCAGGTCAAGATGCCCGGTGATATCGGGTCCCTGTCGGACGCGGCCGTGGCAATTGTGGAGGGTCACTACGGGGTAGTACCGGCAGGCCGACGGGTACTCGTAGTCGGAAAGGGCGCAATGAGTGGTTCAATTGCAAGTCGGGTTACAAAGACCTGGCCCATGGTACACGTAGAGGTGGCTGACCGAACGACCGATCTTGACCTCGAACTCACTCGGGCAGACGTGGTTTTCTGTGCCACGTCAACTCCCGAGATCATCATCTCGCCGTCTCAAGTTACAAATCGACAGATGGTTCTGGTAGACCTGGCCGTGCCAAGGAATATCTCCCCCGACGTAGACGCCGTACACTTTGACATTGAGGACCTGTCAGCATTTGTGGCCCCGAAGTCTTCGCCCGGACAGGTATCTAAGATCGCCGAGATTGCACGCATTGTTGAAGACGAGGTAGCCCGACTTCAAGAGCTGACAAGTGCCCGTCTAGTGTCCCCCGTGGTCGCCCAGATCAGAGAGCACTTCGATGAGATCAGGGCTAAAGAACTTACCAAGCGGGCCCACAAGTTAGAACCGAGTCAACTCGATGAAGTTGACCAAGTTACTAAGGCCATCGTGGCGAAGTTACTTCATGGGCCAACGGTCAAGCTAAAAGGTGCAGCCGGGACACCAAAGGGCGAGAGACTTGTAGAGTCGCTTCGCGACCTTTTCGATCTTGGCGACCGTTAGGATAGCAACTCGGCCTAGTCCCCTGGCGAAGATTCAGGCCAGCCGGGTTGGAGAACTCCTGGGAACCAAGTTCGAGTTAGTCGAGGTAACTACCCGGGGCGACCGTGAACGTGAAGTTCCCATCTCTAAGATGTCCGGCCAGGGGGTATTTGTCAAAGAGGTCCAGACCGCCGTGCTAGATGGTCGGGCCGACCTGGCCGTGCACTCGGCCAAGGACCTCCAGTCACTGCCCACAACCGGCCTGACCATCGGGGCATTCCCCGAGCGCCGTGATCCCAGGGACGTCCTGGTTGGCTCGACGCTAAACCAACTAGAACCCGGGGCACGGGTAGCAACCGGGTCCCCCAGGCGCCGGGCCCAGCTGCGTGCCCTCCGACCTGACCTCGTCTTCTGCGATATCCGGGGAAACATGGCCACGAGGTTGAACTCGTCCACGGCGGTCGTGGTTGCCCTTGCGGCCTTGGAGCGCCTGGATCTTGAGAGTCGGGCGAGCCAGGTATTTAGCCTCACCGAGATGATCCCCCAGATAGGCCAGGGGGCCTTGGCGGTCGAGTGCCGCTCTAATGACCATGATTCTCTTGAGAGACTGGCCGGGATCGACGACGGGGAGGTCCGCAGATGCCTAGAGGCTGAACGGGCCTTTCTGGCCGAACTCGGAGGCGGGTGCAGTGCTCCAGTGGGGGCAATAGCAGTACTCGTGGGTGACGACGTCCTCCTCACAGCCGTGGTCGAGATGAACGGGATACTGGTCAAAAAGTCCAACGCGGGCCCAGTGGGGGCCGAGCTTGGAAGGGCCCTGGCCCGGGAGTTTCTGTGACCGTCTATCTCGTCGGGGCTGGCCCGGGAGACCCGGGACTTATTACCGTCAAGGGACTTGAACTACTAAGGACCTGTGACGTGGTGGTATATGATCGCCTGGCCCCCGGTGAACTGTTGGCCGAGACCCGAGCCGGGTGTGAACTAATTGACGTGGGTAAGAGGCCCAAGGCAAGTGAGATAACCCAGGAGGCCATCAACGAGATCCTGGTCGACCGGGCCAAGATTGGACTGAGCGTGGTCAGGTTAAAAGGGGGCGACCCTTACGTGTTTGGGCGGGGAGGTGAAGAAGCTCAGGCCTTGGCCCATGCCGGGGTTGACTTTGAGGTCGTCCCCGGGGTGACCTCGGCAGTTGGGGTGTTAGCATACGCCGGAATCCCGGTTACACACCGAGGTATCTCAGATACCCTGACTATCGTGACCGGACATGAGGACTCCAACGTGGACTGGGAGGCAGTGGCTAAGGTCACGGGGACCATCGTGATCCTCATGGGTACTACCCAGCGCGAGGCAATATCTAAAAGTCTCCAGGCCGGGGGAGTACCTCAAGACACGCCGTGTGCGATTGTCGAGTGGGGGACCACGACCCGCCAGAGGTCCCAAAGATGTACCCTGGCCGAGTTGGGCCAGATTCCAGCCCGGCCACCGGCAGTTATTGTTGTCGGCCAGGTTAGCCAACTAAATCTGGCCTGGTTGGAGAGAGGTCCCCTGGCTGGCAAGTCAGTCGTGGTAACGCGCACGAAGGGTCGAGCTGGCGAACTAACCCGACTCTTCGGTGGCCTAGGTGCCAGGGTTCTAGAGATTCCAACCACCCAGACAGAAGTTTTAGATGTTGCCCCGTTAGAGGAGTCCGAGTTTGAGTGGGTGGTTTTTAGCTCGCCGACTTCGGTCGAGGTGTTCTATTCGACCCTGGCGGGCTCGGTAGTTGGGTCTCACTACGCAGTGGTCGGCCAAGCTACCGCCCAGGCCCTGGCCAGCCACGGGATTGCGGCCGATCTCATGCCTGATTCTTTCTCGGCACAAGACTTGGTAGCAATCTTTCCTCACGCCCAACCAACAAACCCGGAACCAATCTCGTCTAATCGAATTTTCTACCCTAAATCACAGATAGGTCGTGAGAGGATTATCAAGGGACTTGAAAATAAGGGTTGGGAGGTTGTATCTCGTGATCTCTACACCACGGTTCCACTCAAGTTAGACGAACAACAGCTACGCGAGGTTATGGGTTGCGACTTTATAACGATTACCGCGTCATCAAATATTGAGAGTCTCGGCGAAATTGTTAGCGAGATACCCGGCACGCTAGTGTGCATGGGTGAACAAAGTGCCCAGGATGCCAGGCGGCTTGGTGCCAAGAAGGTCTTGGTTGCCCGGCACCAGTCCCTCAACGCAATTGTCGAGGCAGTCCTGAGTGCGTAACCGGCCCAGGAGACTGAGAACCACCCAGGCAATCCGAGACCTGGTCTGTGAGACCCGCCTGACAACCCAGGATCTTATCGCCCCGTTCTTCGTGAGAGACCTAGATGACCAAGGGGGTTCGTACCCAATTGAGTCCATGCCCGGGGTCCTGCAGTACTCCCCCGAGCGGGTCGTGGCCGAGGTCTCAGCTTTGGTCGCCCGAGGGGTTCAGGCGGTAATCCTCTTCGGGGTGGCCTCCAAAAAGGACGATGAGGGAAGTGAGGCCTGGGATAGTTCAGGTGCCCTCCAGAGATCGGTCACGGCGATCAAAGATGAGTTGGGTGACTCGGTCTATGTAATAAGTGACCTGTGCGTTGACGAGTACACCTCCCACGGACACTGTGGGGTGTTAGACGACCGGGGCCACGTGGACAACGACGCCACCTTGGAGATCTATCAAAAGGTGGCCCTCTCCCACGCCCAGGCCGGGGTGGACATGGTGGCCCCGTCGGGGATGATGGACGGACAGGTCCGGGCCATTCGAGACGCCCTGGACGGGGAGTTGCGCCATGACGTGTCGATAATGGCCTACTCGGCCAAGTTTGCCTCGGCGATGTATGGACCCTTCCGCGAGGCTCTCGGGGTTAACATTACCGGGGGACCCACCGACCGAAAGACCTACCAGATGGACCCGGGTAACGGCCGTGAGGCCATAAGAGAGGTACTAGGCGACCTAAAACAGGGGGCAGATGTTGTCATGGTCAAGCCGGCCGGCTACTACTTAGACGTTATCTCAACTGTGGCCCGATCGGTGTCAGCCCCGGTGTGCGCCTACCAGGTCTCCGGGGAGTACTCGATGATCCGGGCCGCCGCCGAGCGGGGTTGGGTCGATTGCGATCAACTAGCCCTGGAGAGCGCGTTGTCGATCAAACGGGCCGGTGCGTCTATGATTATCACCTACTTCGCCGGGGACCTGGCGAGGGTCTTGAATTAGGTACCACCTACTATGAATAACCAAGAACTTTTCGAGAGAGCCAAGCGTCGCATTCCCGGTGGGGTCAACTCACCGGTGAGATCCTTTCAGGCGGTTGGGGGGACCCCGTACTTTGTCGACCGGGCCCAGGGGGCATATGTGTGGGACGTGGAGGGTACGAGATACATTGACTACGTCCAGTCTTACGGGGCCTCGATTTTGGGACATGCCCACCCAAAGGTCGTGTCCGATCTGAAACAGGTGGTAGGGCTTGGGACCACCTTTGGGGCACCCACCCTTAGAGAGGTCCTCCTGGCCGAGGAGGTCTGTGGGCGAGTAGAGGGGTGTGACTGGCTCCGGTTGGTCTCCTCTGGGACCGAGGCGGCCATGAGTGCAATCCGACTGGCCCGCGGAGCTACCGGGCGAGCTAGGGTCGTAAAGTTCGACGGGTGTTACCACGGACACGCGGACTTCTTGTTGGCCGGGGCCGGTAGCGCGGTGGCCTCCCTTGGAATTGCCACCTCGGCCGGGGTTACGCCCGGGGCGGTTCGGGACACCTTGGTGGTCCCCTTCAACGAGGTCCCCGATCTCGACGAGAGCGTGGCCTGTGTGATAGTCGAACCCATCGGGGCCAACTACTCCTTGCGAGTCCCCCGTGCCGGGTTCTTAGAGGGCCTTCGGGCCGAGTGCGACCGGGTCGGGGCCGTGTTGATCTTTGACGAGGTGATCACCGGGTTTAGGTTTCGCAACGGGTCGTGTTCGCCCCTGGTTGGGGGGGTAATTGCCGACTTGTATTTGTTCGGGAAGATCATTGGAGGGGGCCTTGCAATGGGGGCCTTTGGGGGACGGGGGGACCTCATGGACTACCTGGCCCCGTTGGGTGACGTGTACCAGGCTGGAACCCTGTCGGGCAATCCCCTGGCCACCCAGGCCGGGCTGAGCGTCCTGGGAGAACTAAGTGAGGCCGTGTATGAGGAGATCTCCAAAAAGGCCCGGGACCTAGCCACCGGGCTCAGGGAGATCCTTGGTGAGAAGGCCGTGGTCAACTTCGGAACCCTTGTCGGGTTTGAGTTGGCCAACTACCCGGAGTTCTTTCACGAGATGCTGGCCGGGGGGGTTGCTTTTGCCCCTGGTCCCTATGAGGTCGCCTTCCCGAGCCTGGCTCACTCAGATGACGATCTAGATGCAACCTTGAACGTGTTAGGCGCTCAATAGTGCAAGCGACCCGGTCTGATATTCGCAACATTGCCATCGTGGCCCACGTGGACCATGGCAAGACGACCCTCGTCGATGCAATGCTCTGGCAGTCGGGGGTTTTCCGAGACAACCAGGACGTGTCAGAGCGGGTAATGGACTCCATGGACCTAGAGCGTGAGAAGGGGATCACGATCTTGGCCAAGAACACCGCGGTCAGGTACGCGGGGTTGAAGATCAACATTGTAGACACCCCCGGACACGCCGACTTTGGTGGGGAAGTTGAACGGGCCCTGGCCATGGTAGACGGGGTCTTGTTGCTCGTGGACGCCTCAGAGGGCCCGTTACCTCAGACCCGCTTTGTACTTCGCAAGGCCCTAGAAAAAAATCTCCCGGTGGTCTTGGTTGTAAACAAGATCGACCGGGCCGATGCTAGACCCAAGGAGGTCCTCGACGAGGTCTACGAGCTCTTCTTGGATCTAGAGGCCCAAGAGGACCAGATCGACTTTCCGATAATCTACGCGAACGCCAAGGCGGGTAGGGCGGGAACCAGTCCAGGTGACATTCAAGACAACCTGGGTCCCCTCTTTGAGACCATTGAGAGGGCAATCCCAGCTCCGACCTATCAAGAGGGCTACCCCCTTCAGGCACTCGTGACCAACCTGGATGCCTCGGCCTACCTGGGTCGTCTTGCGATATGTCGGGTAGTAAATGGGTGCATTTCCAAGGGGCAGACCGTGGGATGCATCCGGATGGACGGGGCCGTGACTCGGTTCAAGGTGTCCGAGCTATATGTGGCCGAGGGACTAGAGCGTGTATCGACCGATCGGGCCTGTCAGGGCGAGATCGTGGCCCTGTCGGGACTCGACGACGTGATGATCGGCGAGACCCTGGCCGACCTGGACAACCCGATTGCCCTAGAGGTGCTCAGTGTAGATGAACCCTCGATCGGGATGACGGTCGGGATCAATACGTCGCCCCTCTCTGGCAAGGAGGGCACCAAGGTTACGGCCCGGCTCCTCAAAAACCGCCTCGATCAAGAACTGATTGGAAACGTGTCAATCAAGGTCATTCCCACCGACCGCCCCGACACCTGGGAGGTCCAAGGTCGTGGCGAACTCCAGCTGGCCGTCTTAGTCGAGATGTTGCGTAGAGAGGGATTTGAGCTCACCGTGGGAAAACCCGAGGTGGTCACCAAAGACATCGACGGGAAGGTACATGAGCCAGTTGAGTCGGTGTCCATCGACGTCCCCGAGGACTACCTCGGGGTGGTAACCCAGATGCTGTCTCTGCGTAAGGGCCAGATGCTTCAGATGGTAAACCACGGAACCGGGTGGGCCAGGATTGACTACCACGTCCCGGCCCGAGGCCTGATTGGATTTAGGACCGAGTTTCTCACCGAGACCCGGGGAACCGGGATCTTGCATCACGTCTTCGACCACTACGAGCCCTGGCTCGGGGAGCTGAGAACTCGGCCTTCCGGGTCGTTAGTTGCCGACCGCCAAGGGGTAACCACAACCTATGCCCTCCTAAACCTTCAAGAGCGCGGTGCCCTATTTGTGGGACCCGGGGTCGAGGTATACGAGGGCATGATCGTTGGCGAGAATCCCAGGTCTGAAGATATGCAGATCAATCCGACCAAGGAGAAGAAGGTCACCAATATCCGGTCGTCTACGGCCGAGGAGTTGGTAAGACTGATCCCTCCCAGAAACCTGACCTTAGAGTTGGCCCTCGAATTTATTCGACAAGACGAATGTGTCGAGGTAACCCCCAAGAATGTCCGCCTCAGAAAGGTGATCCTCTCCCGCCAAGGTCGCGCTAGAGCGAGCGGCTAAGACTCTAGGCCCAGTGTTAATTCGCACGCCTGGATTCAGCCGATACAACGTTCATCTCTTCCCACGGAGTCCTGGTCAAGGAGTTGAAACTCTGCATCCGCCGGTCATGTCATACCTTAACTATATAATTCACATATGAGTGACATTGGAACCCTGCAAGAAGTCCTTGTGGAATGTAACACATCCAAAGGAATGTTCGAGAATGAAGTTGCAGTCATGATCGAGGCAAATGACCGTAACGTGTCTTTTTTTGCGGACCTGAGCTTGATAAGCAAAAACGAGAATATCGATTCTCTTAGAGCATATTCAACTTGTGCCGAAGATCCTAAATCGGGGCAACTCGTAAGAGTACTTCTTCCTACCGAAACCTTTGAAACTGGTTCTCGATGGATCGACGTGGCCAGTCAAAAGGTTCGACCATTGTAGATCGCTCAAGGATATGATCCTAAGTAACATTGAAATACTAAATTGTCTCGAAGCTGGCCATTTCAAGATCGACCCCTCACCCGGCGCTGATCCAGGTAAGTCACCATTCAATACCTCTGCTATCGATCTTCATCTGTCAAATCAGATTATTGTTCCCAAGACCGATCAGCCAGTTTCGGTTGACCTTTCCGAAGGAGGAATAGCCAAGTATTTGGCGAATAATAGTGATGCACATAGTATAACTGATCATCAACCTTATCAACTATCTAGACACGAATTTGTTCTTGCAAATACTGTGGAGAGGGTGAGTTTTTCCCTTTCAAATGACGGGCCTTTTTTTGCCGCAAGAGTTGAGGGAAGGAGCTCTTTAGCTCGATGTGGGATTCTTGTACACTTCACAGCTCCGGTAATCCATGCTGGATTTGAAGGAACGATTACTTTAGAAATAACCAATCTTGGTTTTGCAACTTTTACTTTGCGACCAGGAATGGCAATTTGTCAACTTGTCATTGAGGAGGTTAAAGGTAAGCCCATGATGGCTTCGAGTCAGTTCCAAGGACAGAGTTCACCTGCGGGAAATATTTAGAGCCAATAACTCAAGAAAGATGCGTCCTCGACCGAGTTTGAGGGTGAAAGGCTCATATGACTAATAGCCAAAGGGTTCATTTCAGCACTAACGAAGGTTGGCCATTACCTTCATTACCTGGGTCATAATTGGCTTAGATCGCATCCCGACAGATACACATGTCTTGAGAATGACTGGTTTGCCGATAGCGCGGACAAATAGGCGACCGACCTTATAGTAGCGCCCAAAGGTGTCATCGAGTTCCTGCTCGTACCGGGCTAAACTTGCCGCCCCGCCCCCGTTTAGGGCATCACCAAGACATCGGGCGGCCATTGCACCGGTCTCATAGGCATAGGCAATCCCCTCACCGTTGAATGGGTTTATTGTTCCCGCGCTATCGCCAGCCACCAAGAAGTTAGGTCCACAAACCGGTCCAAGCGCCAGGCCCATCGGCAATCTTCCCCCGGTCGGAGGCGTAGTTGGCGAATTAATGTCGATCTCCCAGGACTTGGCGATCTTTTGCAAAAATGCGTCCAGGAGTCTGGAGGTGTTTGTCTTGTTATCTAACAGTCCTACCCCGATATTTACCCGGCCATTGCCTAAGGGAAAGATCCACCCGTATCCTGGAAGGAGGGTTCCATCTGCGTCACAGATGTCCAGGTGCGACTCAATCCAGGGTTCATCGTGTCTGGGCGAGTCCCAGTAGCTCCGGATAGCCATACCCTGGGGCCAGGCCCGGTTTCTAGACACCCCGAGTGAGCGCCCGATCCGTGAGTTGGCTCCTTCACACACGAGTAGGTACCTGGCCACGAGGGTGTCTTTGTCGCCTGTCTTAGAGGTGATCTCGACCTTGACCTGGTCGGCCAAGATGTCGACCGAGGTCGCCTCATAGGGGCTTACCAGGGTTGCCCCGGCCTTTTGGGCGTGATTGGCTACCAGTTGGTCGAGGTCAAAGCGGGTTACCGTATATCCAATATTGCCATATTGTGGATGATCTGGCCAGGCCATCTCCAGGGATCTCCCAAATCCAAACGCGCGAAGTCCCTGGTAGCGGTGGAATTCTTGGAGGCCGTCCAAGAGGCCCATCTGGTCTAGCCAGTACGTGGCCCGGGGGGTTAGCCCGTCACCACAGGTCTTTGCCCGGGGGAAGGACTTCTTCTCAACCGTCACGACCTTGTGACCAGCTTTTGCCAGCCAGTAGGCGGCACTTGACCCGGCCGGACCGGCTCCTACAATACACACGTCGTAGTCCACCCAACCAGCCTAGGTCCAAGGTCCCAAGTGACGCCATTGATGTGCTTAGGGCATTAGTTACGTGCTAGACCACTAGTAACAATATGAGTGAGTACCTGCCCATTTTTCTCATGATTATTCTCGGAGTGGCCTTTGCCGGGCTGTCCATTGTCGGGTCTAACCTCCTGTCGCCCAGTCGACCGACCCAGGCCAAGTCCGCCCCGTATGAGTGTGGGATTGTACCTACCGTGGAACCCGCAGAGAGATTTCCGGTGAAGTTCTATCTAATCGCGATGATTTTCATTGTCTTTGATATTGAGATTGTGTTCTTGTACCCGTGGGCGATTATCTTCAACCAGCTTCGCACGTTTGGACTCGTGGAGATGGGTGTGTTCGGGGTTGCCGTGGTCGTGGCGTTCTACTACCTCATGGCTAACGGGGCCTTGAGCTGGGGACCGGTAAATAGATTGAGGAGAACGTGGGACTCGAAAGCCTGAAACACAATTTTTTGATTGGCCGCCTAGAAGACCTAGTCAAGTGGGCCAGACGGATGAGCGTGTGGCCGGCCACGTTTGGACTGGCTTGTTGTGCCATTGAGATGATGGCCACCGGGGCGGCTGATTTTGACCTGTCCAGGTTTGGGATGGAGGTTTTTAGGGCCTCGCCGCGCCAGGCAGACCTGATGATTGTTGCCGGACGGGTCAGCCAGAAGATGGCCCCGGTCCTGCGTCAGGTATACGATCAGATGGTCGAGCCCAAGTGGGTTATCTCAATGGGGGTGTGTGCGTCTAGCGGGGGGATGTTCAACAACTACGCGATTGTCCAAGGAGTTGATCAGGTTGTCCCGGTAGACGTGTACGCGCCTGGCTGTCCGCCCAACCCGGAGACCTTGATGCATGCAATACTAACCCTGCATGAGCAGATAAGAACCGGCGATCTTGCCCGGAGAGTTCGACCAGAGAGCGATCCGAAGAGATTTACCCGCCTGGGAGGTGGCTCAGACCTCTACGAGCTGGGAGTGTCTACCCCCAAATGAATCCCGAGATGTATTTCCCCACCCGGGAGTCCTATCGACAACAGATGATCGAGCTGCGTGACCGACAGTTTCAGATGTGTTGCGATTTGTGCTGTGTTGACTATTTGACCCATCCGGGGAGGACTTTGGACGACGGGATCCGTCCCGAGCGCTTTGAGATCGTGGTTAACGTGTTGAACTTAGATGACCCGGCCCGGGCGAGGGTTCGGGTGCAGGTACCCTATCCCAATCCCGAGATAGACTCGATATACGATATATATCCCGGGGTTGAGGCAATGGAGCGTGAAGCCTACGACATGTTCGGGATTATCTTTAGGGGCCACCCGGACTTGTCGAGAATACTCATGCCTGATGAATGGGAGGGCTTTCCTCTCCGCAAGGACTATGACATTGGGGCCGTTCCGGTGCAGTTCAAATGACCGATACCACTAACACGTGGGGGACAGCTGAGCCCAAACAGGAGATGGCTACCAGGCAGGCCACCGAAGAGGTCGAGATGCAAAGAGAGCTGGGCGAGATGGCCGACCCCCGGGTCGCCCTGCTCGATCCCGACGACATCAACATTGAAAAGTTGTCCGATGAGACCATGATAATAAACATGGGGCCTCAGCATCCCTCCACCCACGGGGTACTCAGGCTCATGCTCGAGCTCAACGGGGAGACCGTGATCAGGACCAAGTCGGTCATTGGATACCTCCACACGGGCATGGAAAAGACGGCCGAGACCTTGAGTTTCCTACAAGGTGGGACCAACGTGACCCGGATGGACTACCTGTCTCCTCTGGCCAACGAGTTGGCCTTCTCCCTGGCCGTTGAGGCCCTGGGCGAGGTCGAAATTCCCGACCGGGCTACCTGGATCCGAATGCTCATGGTCGAACTAAACCGGCTCTCGTCACATCTGACCTGGATGGCCACCAACGGGATGGACCTGGCTGCTACGTCCATGATGATCTACGGATTCCGCGAGCGAGAACGAATCTTGAGGTTCTTCGAGAAGACGACCGGGGTTAGGATGAACCACAACTTTATCCGCCCGGGGGGAGTAGCTGCAGACCTGCCTTCCGGCTGGCAAGACGACGTTGAAGACATCCTGGCTCACACCTCGTCTACCTTGGACGACTTCGACCAGCTATTTACCGGACAACCTATATTCAGGGAGCGAACCGAGGGGGTCGGGATTATTGATGCGAAGACCGCGATCGCTCTGTCGGCCACCGGTCCAATCTTGAGGGCTGCCGGGGTTCCCTGGGACTTGCGACGTACAATGCCCTATCTGGCTTACTCAGAGGTAGATTTTGACGTCGTGGTCGGGTCTCAGGGCGATACGTTTGACCGGTATGCCGTGAGAATGGGTGAACTCAGAGAGTCGGTTAGGATAGTTTCCCAGATCATGGACAAGATGCCTGGTGGTGACTATAAGACTCAGGACAAGAAGATAACCCCGCCTCCGAGGGGGCGAATAGACGAGTCCATGGAGGCCCTGATTCACCACTTCAAACTGTACACCCAGGGTTTCTCGGTCCCCCCGGGAGAGGTGTACGTGGCCGTTGAATCCCCCCGGGGCGAGTTGGGGTGTTACATGGTGTCTGACGGGACCTCGCGGCCGTATCGGATGCACACCCGGGCACCTTCGTTTGTAAACCTGCAGGCTCTTCCAACCCTGTTGCGTGGGGCCCTAATCGCTGACGCCGTGGCCATAGTGTCCTCGGTTGACCCGGTCATGGGAGAGGTAGATAGGTAGTGGGAGGATTTACCCCCGACAACCTGGTCAAGGCCAAGGAGATTATAGGTCTATACCCCAAGGCCCGGTCAGCTTTGATCCCACTGTGTCACCTGGCCCAGTCCCAAGACGGCTGGCTAACCCCGGAGGCCATTGTTGAGATTGCCGACCTCTTGGACCTTGCCCCAGCGGAGGTAAAGGGGACGGCGAGCTTCTATGACATGCTCCACACCGAGCCGGTTGGCCGTTATCTGGTCGGGGTATGCACGAACATTGCGTGCATGCTAGGCGGGGCCTACGAACTACTAGAGCACTGTGAGGATCGTTTAGGTATTAGGTGCGGGCAGACCACCAAGGATGGTAAGTTCACCCTGGAAGAGACCGAGTGCATGGCCGGGTGCGACGGCCCCCCGTGTGTAACGGTCAACTACCGGTACTTTCTCGGGCTCGATAACCAGGGAATCGACCAGTTGGTCGACGACTTAGAGGCGGGTCGGCTAGACAACGAGATTCCCCCTCACGGGACCGTGTACAGGAACTCCCGCAACGTCGGCCTTACAGCCAGCCCAACCCAAGAACCCCAGGCTGGTGGAAAGTCCAGCCAGATTGCCCAGCCCACTCCGACCAAGAGGGGGGCCAAGTGAGTACCCCCAAGATGGTCACGTCCCGACTTGGTTTTGAGGACTCGTTCACGATTGACCGGTACGTAAAGACCGGGGGGTATCAGGCCCTTCGCAAGGCCCTCAAGATGACCCCCGAGGAGGTCTGCGCCGAGGTCACCACTTCTAACTTGTTGGGCCGGGGAGGGGCCGGGTTTGAGACCGGACGCAAGTGGTCCATGTTACGAGCTAACCCGGTCCGGTACCTGGTGGTAAATGGAGACGAGAGCGAGCCGGCCACGTTTAAAGACCGGATGCTAATTGAGAGAGATCCCCATCAGCTAGTGGAGGGGACCCTGATCTCGGCGTATGCCATCCAGGCCACCCAGGCATTTATCTTTATCCGGGGTGAGTTCGCCCTGGGACTAGAGCGAGTCTTGGGGGCCGTAAATGAGGCCTACGAGTACGGGGCGATCGGGCCCGATATCTTCGGGTCTGGGTTCTCGGTCGATCTGGTCGTGCACCCCGGGGCCGGGGCCTATATCTGTGGAGAAGAGACCGCCCTACTTGAGAGCCTGGAAGGAAAGCGGGGATATCCCAGGATCAAGCCCCCGTTCTTCCCGGCTGTGATCGGGCTCTATGGCGAGCCGACCGTGGTAAACAATGTCGAGACCATGTCGAACATGCCGTGGATAATATCTAACGGGGGAGCCGCTTTTGCGGCCCTGGGGGCCGGGAGATCCACGGGGACTCGCCTGTTTGCCCTGTCCGGGCACGTCAAGCAACCCGGGAACTACGAGATCGAGATGGCCAAGTCAACCTTCCGTGACCTCATATACAACCCCGATCTAGGTGGGGGGGTAAGACGTGACAACAAGGTGAAAGCCATTATCCCAGGAGGGGCCTCGGCCCCGTGGTTCGGACCAGACCAACTCGATCTTCACCTAGACCAAGACGAGGTGGCCAAGGCCGGGTCGATGCTCGGGTCCGGGTCAGTCGTGGTCATGGACGAGGAGACCTGTATGGTGCGAGCCGCTTGGAGGATTGCGAGGTTCTTTCACCGGGAGTCCTGCGGGCAGTGTACCCCGTGTCGCGAGGGATCGGGATGGATAGACAAGATCATGCGTCGGATCGAAGACGGGTACGGCCGCGAGGAAGACCTGGATTTACTTATGGATGCCTGCGATAATATCGCCCCAGGAGTTACCTGGCCACCGCAGCAGACCACGATCTGCGTGCTGGGTCCGTCAATACCGTCATCGGTGGCCTGGTCGATCAGGATGTTCAGAGATGAGTACTTAATTCACATCAAAGAGGGAGGCTGTCCCTTCTCGTGACAGACGACGACAAGTTCTTGATCAAGATAGACGGGGCAGACTATGAGGCAAGTCCCGGGGAGCTAATTATAGAGGCCTGTGACAAGGCCGGGGTTCACGTACCCAGGTTCTGTTACCACCCCAGGATGAAGCCGGTGGGGATGTGCCGGATGTGTCTGGTCGAGGTGTCCGGGCCCCGGGGCATGAGCCTGCAGCCGTCGTGCTATATGCCCGTCCAGCCTGACATGGAGATAGTCACTGAGTCCGACAAGGTCAAGAAAGCCCAAGACGGGGTCTTGGAGTTCTTGTTGATTAATCACCCCTTGGACTGCCCGGTGTGTGACAAGGGAGGTGAATGTCCCCTCCAGGACCAGACCCTAACCTATGGCCCGGGCGAGAGCCGTTTCGTGGAAGCCAAGAGGCACTGGGCTAAGCCGATTGCCCTGTCGGAGTTGATCTTGCTAGACCGAGAGCGCTGTATCCAGTGTGCCCGGTGTACCCGGTTTGCCGAGGAGGTAGCCGGGGACCCAATGATCGACTTTATGGCCCGGGGGGACTCTACCGAGGTAAACATCTTTGACGACAACAAGTTCACGTCGTATTTCTCGGGGAACACGGTTCAGATCTGTCCGGTCGGGGCTCTTACTGCTACCCCGTACCGGTTCGCGTCACGTCCCTGGGACCTGGAGCAGGCTGAGTCGACCTGTGTGGGTTGCGCCACGGGGTGTCGGATGGTTATTCAGTCCTCACAGGACAAGTTGATTCGGTATCTCGGGATAGATAGTGACCCGGTCAACCAGTCCTGGTTGTGCGACAAGGGTCGTTTTGGGTATCTGGCCAACTACGCCGAATCTCGGGTGGTGACTCCCCAAGTCGACCACCAAGAGGTCTCCTGGAAGGTTGCCGTCGACCATGTGGCCCGGGCAATCAAGGAGGCACTTGCCACAACGGGTCCCGAGTCGATAGGTATTATCGGGGGTTCTCGTCTTCCCAACGAGGACGCGTACGCCTGGTCGAAGCTAGCCCGGTCGGTGTTTGGGACCAATAACGTGGATGCCCAACTCGGAGACGGGCTAGACCCAGAGGTAATCGTGGGGCTCCCCAAGGCCACGATAGATGAGACCTGTGCTAGTCCTCTCGTGGTACTCGTAGGACCCGACATAAAAGAGGAGTCTCCAATCCTGTTCTTGCGTCTCAAGGGGGCCATAGATCGAGGGACTACCCGGGTCTTGGAGATCTCGCCCAACCCGACCTCGATGACCAAGTACTCAGCCATGAGTCTGTTCCACCGCCCGGGTGAGGCCCACTTGGTGGTCAATTCCCTCGTGACGCCGGGACCGACCAAGGCGGGATCCGGGGCCGGGTTGCCAGTAGGTGGAGTCGAGCTAGCAGATATCGACCGGGCGAGGGCCCTCATTGAGGATTCCCCCGGGGTCGTGTTCGTGTTGGGTCGGGCCTCCATGGCCGATTCGGCCCAGATTGTAACCCAGTGTGCGTCCAAGGTGCGCGAGAATCTTCCCGGGGCCCGGTTTCTAACCGTGGTCAGGCGGGCAAACACTCACGGGGCCCTCGACTGTGGGCTGAGTCCAAATCTGTTGCCAGGCCGGATGACCATAGATGACGCCCGGGGTTACTATGAGGGACACTGGGGCCAGGTGGCCCAGGGACCGGGGATGTCAACCGGGGAGATGTTGGCCCGGGCGGCAGCTGGCTCAATGGCCGTGTTGATCTTACTCGGGGCAGACCCGGTGAGTGACTTTCCGTCACGGTCCCTGGCCAAAAAGGCCCTGGAGTCTGGAGCCCTGGTAGTCTCGGTGACGTCTCATCTAGACGAGTCGGCCAAGTTGGCCGGGGTTATCTTGCCCACGACCACCTTCGGCGAGAAGGGGGGAACGACGACCAACTTTGAGGGTCGGGTGTCGTCATTGTCCCGAAAGGTAACCGGTCCGGGCCAAGCCTTCGATGACTGGACCGTGGCTGTATTGCTGGCCAAGGAACTCGGTGGTGACCTGGGATTTAGTTCGCAACAAGATATATCCGAGGAGATGGAACGGGTTGTCCCGCTGTATTCAAATCTCAAGCCACACATCTGGACTTCCCTGGCTCAAAGCGACGGGGTGGTAATCCCCCTTTACGGTGATCGAGTCGTCCCGAGGTGGTTCGACCCGATTGCGACTCCGGGGATAGCCTCTCTGGTCCATCATCCCCTCCGTCCGGGTACGGGGGTAGATAAAGAGAGCGACCCGGTCAGAGGTGAGTCACTGCCTCAAGTCCCGGCCCGGGTGGAGTTTTCCGAGGTCTCTCGGGAGCTATCGATTCCGACGCTGGACGCGTACTCCTTGAGACTGATGGCCCCCAAGGTCCTCTATGACCGGGGCGTCTTGACCGAGCCCCTATCGGGGGTGGAACGCCCGGGTTCGGTCCTGAGGGTAAACCACTACGATCTAGACCGGATCGGGGCTATGTCCGGTGACCGGGTCAGGGTGGTCTCGTCTGCCGGGGCCCACGAGGCCCAGGTCGAGGTGGACGACTCCATCTCAAAGGGGACCGCTCTGGTAGCCTTCAACGTTCCCCGCTCTGAGGGACAAGTATTGGCCGGGGATCTGATCGGCTATGGCGAGCTGGTTACCGACGTCAGGTTGGAGGCCCTGTAGATGTCCGATCCCATGCTGGCTGGTCACGTAACCCCGGCGATTTTACTGATTGTTTTAGTCAAGGTCGTGGCGGCGTTTGCGTTCTTGATGGTCTCGGTGATGTTGATGATCTGGTTCGAGAGAAAGGTGATCTCGGACATGCAAAACCGGATCGGACCAAATCGGGCCGGGCCATATGGACTGCTCCAGACCTTAGCTGACGGGATCAAGTTGTTCTTCAAGGAGGACCTGATCCCAGATCGCGCTGACAGGGTCGTGTTCAAGTTGGCCCCGTACCTGTCTCTCATCCCGGCCCTGCTCGTGTTCATGGTGGTGCCCTTTGGGCGGACTGTAACCGTGGCCCACCACGTGATCGAGCTCCAGGTGGCCAACCCGCCCATGGGGATCTTGTTCGTGTTGGTCGTGTCCTCGGTGGCCGTGTACGGGACCATGTTGGCCGGGTGGTCATCTGGGTCCAAGTATCCCCTGTTGGGCTCGATTAGGGGGTCGGCCCAGATGATCTCCTATGAGGCGGCCATGGGGCTCTCGTTGGCCACGGTTCTGCTGTCTGGTGGGTCTCTGTCGACCTGGGACATTGTTGGTTACCAGTCAGGGAGGCTCTCGGCCAAGGCGGCCCCGAACGAGAACATTGTGAGTAAGATCCTCCACGATGTCGGGCACTACGTCCCCCACTGGAACATCTTTACCTTGTTGTTGGTCCCGTTTGTGATCTTCTTTATCGCGTCAACGGCCGAGCTGAACCGACCACCCTTTGATCTGGTTGAAGGAGAGCAGGAACTCGTGGGAGGATTTCACACCGAGTACACCTCACTGCGCTTTGCACTCTTCTTCTTGGCTGAGTTCATGAACACGATTACCATGTCGGCGGTTATCGTGACCTTGTTCCTGGGCGGTCCCAACGGGCCCATCCCACCTATTGGGCCTAGGTGGATCTGGCCGATTCTGTGGTTCTTGGGCAAGACTATATTGTTCTTGTTTGTCCAGGTCTGGATCCGGGCATCTTTGCCCAGGCTACGCTATGACCAGCTCATGAACCTGGGTTGGAAGTATCTAATTCCGATATCTTTGGTATGGTTATTGATCATAGCGGCCCGTCAGATTGGAATTGGTGACGAGTTGGCCTTGATCGGGGCCGGGATCGTGTTTGTGATCGGCCTGGTCAGGACCGTGTTTGTTGGTGACCGTGACCGAGACCGAGAACTAGAAAGAGAGACCTTGTAGGGTATGGGACGGCTAAAGGATCGGGGGGCTAACTAGAGATGGGACTACTAAACGGGTTCAAGGTAACCCTTGACCAGATCGCCAGGCCCCGGGCCACGGTCCAGTATCCCAAGGTCAAAAAGGCCAAACCAGAGCGTCTTCACGGGCGGCACGTTCTCAACCGGTACGAGGATGGCATGGAAAAGTGCATCGGGTGTGAGCTGTGTGCCGGGGTGTGCCCGGCACAGTGCATATATGTGCGAGGTGCCGACAACCCTGAAGATGCCCCGGTGTCACCTGGGGAGCGCTACGGGTACGTGTACGAGATCAACTACTTGAGGTGCATCCACTGTGACCTATGCGTGGAGGCCTGTCCGACAGAGGCCATTACCGAGTCAAAGTTGTTCGAGTTCTCCTTTACCAATCGGGCCCAGGCAATATACACCAAAGAAGAATTGGTCGTATCAGATGATGGTACCCCAAAGAAGTTGCCCTGGGAGGACTGGAGGGTCGGGGATGATCGCAATACGTCAGGCTGGATGAGGGCCACGTCTCCAAACGGGTCGGCCGACAATGAAGGACGGGTGCACTGGTCTGGGGAGCTAGGCTATGGGGTGAGGACTCCTGAGTCCGATCAACAAGGGCAGATAGCCAGCCAATGATACCAATGCTTGCTAAAGTATCGGTCCCGGATGCAACTATGTTCGTGGTGTCCGCAGCTATTGTCTTGTTGGGGGCTATTGGAGTGGTATTGAACCGGAACCCGGTAAGGGGGGCACTGTGTCTGGTGGCCACCCTATTTGGGGTAGCCCTTTTGTTTTTAGAGCAACGGGCCGACTTTTTAGCGGCGGTTCAGATAATTGTGTACGGGGGGGCAATTGTAGTCCTGTTCTTGTTCGTGATCATGCTCCTTGGGGTCGACAAGTCAGAGAGACTTGGTCGAGATCCTCTTTCCTGGCAGAGATTTCTTGGAATCGTTGCCGGGTGTCTAGTGGTCGGGGCGATCTTGGTATTGGCCCACATTGCCTGGGCAACCGGGACAAAGAGCGTGTCGGGGGTGGCCTCGTCTAAGACGGTACCCAACATCAACCTGTTGGCAACGTCGTTGTTTACGACCTACCTACTGGCCTTTGAGGTGACCTCGGCCCTGTTAGTTATTGCAGTAGTCGGGGCCGTCTTGTTGGCCAGGCGTAGAACGGTCGTGATCGACTTGGACGGGCCATCAACCGGGTTGCCACGAGATGATGATCCAGAACACGGCGGAGGTTACCAAGATCAGACCAATCCAGATCCTGACAGCCGAGGCGACCTAGACGGTGACAACGGGGATCGTGGTGATCGAGACGACCTGGTCCAAGTCCCGGAAGGTATCTTCGAGGAGCATGCCTCGGGGGGTCACGGCTCATGACGATCACGGCTAGTTGGTATTTGGTCGTTGCCGCTATCTTGTTTGGGATAGGGGCGATCGGGTTGCTTATTCGCAGGAGCGTTCTCGTGATGTTTATGTGCGTGGAACTCATGTTGAACGCAGTAAACCTGACCTTTGTTACGTTTTCCCGAACCCTAAATGATATAGCTGGCCAGGTTGTCGTGTTCTTCGTGCTCGTGGTTGCTGCCGCCGAGGTCGTTGTTGGACTGGGGATTATCGTCTCCATTTACAGGAGCAGGAGAGGCACTACCGCTGACGACCTGCATATAATGCACGGGTAACATGCTCCACTCCTTAGCCTATATACCAGGATTTGCCCTAGCCGGGTTTGTAATCGTCTTACTAGTTGGTTCAAGACTCGGGGATCCCAAGGCGGGCTGGGTTGCCACGTTGGCAATTGCCGGGTCCTTTGTGTGTTCCGTGCTCACCTTTTCCGGACTCATGGGGCGCACGTCGACGGGACGAAGCTACGTTGAGACCCTCTTCACTTGGATTCCGGTCGGGTCCCTACACGTTACCGTCTCACTGTTGGCCGATCCTCTGTCGATAACTATGGCCCTGTTTGTTACCGGGGTGTCGACCTTGATCCACCTGTACGCGATCGGGTACATGAAGCGAGACCGAGACTTCTCGAAGTTCTTCTTGTACTTCAACCTGTTCGTGTTTTCTATGCTCATGTTGGTCTTGTCGGACAACTTTGTCCTGACCTTTTTGGGATGGGAGGGGGTGGGGGCATGTTCATACTTTCTTATCTCGTACTTCTTTGAGCGACCGAGCGCGGCTACGGCGGGAAAGTTTGCCTTTATAGTCAACCGGATCGGTGATTTCGGGTTTCTCATGGCCATGTTCTTACTGTTCGACCACACGAGGACCCTGAGTTACCAGGGAGTGTTTTCCAAGACAGCGCCACCCTCGTGTCCTTCGGGGCCCGGGGGGACTCTTGGACATTGTGTGGCCCAGCTTTCCTCGGGGACCTTAGAGGCCGTGTGTCTCTTGCTCTTCTTAGGGGCCGTGGGAAAGTCGGCACAGCTCCCCCTGTCTCTGTGGTTGGCCGATGCCATGGAGGGCCCGACCCCGGTGTCGGCCCTGATTCACGCTGCGACCATGGTCACGGCCGGGGTTTACCTGATGGCCCGGGTGTCGCCCCTTCTCCACTTGGCCCCGGTTGCGAGTTGGGTAATTGCCATAGTCGGGGTAACAACGGCGTTCGTGGCCGCCACGATTGGGACCTCGCAAGACGACATAAAAAAGGTCCTGGCGTACTCTACTGTGTCTCAGCTGGGATACATGATGCTCGGGGTGGGATCGGGGGCTTACGTGGCGGCTATCTTTCTAATGGTTACCCACGCCTTCTATAAGGCCCTCCTGTTCTTGGGTTCTGGGTCGGTTATACACGCCATGGGAGACGAGCAGGACATCAAGAAGATGGGGGGCCTGAGAAGGTACATGCCGATCACCTCGGTCACCTTTATTATTGGCTGGCTGTCTATTGCCGGGGTTCCACCGTTCTCGGGATTCTGGTCAAAGGGTGACGTCCTGGACGGGGCCTACACCAAGTCCCCAATCCTGTGGGCCGTGGGGGCGGTGACGGCGATTCTCACCGCTTACTACATGGGGCGCGAGGTGTACCTGGTCTTCTTTGGTGAGCCCCGTTTCAAGGAGGTCGCGCTGAACCATGGCGGAGATGCCTCGACTGGACACGGTCACGGGGGCGAGCCCCACGAGCCCACCTGGCACATGTGGGTCCCACTGGTCGTCCTGGCCTTTTTAGCGGTTGTTGCCGGGTTGCTCAACCTCCCGTTCACGTCGGGTCTGGGGTACCTAGAGCACTGGCTGACCCCCGTGTTCGGGACTACCCACCTGGCCCTGTCGACGAGTGCCAAGTGGCTCTTGGCGGGATCTGACGCGGTCTTGGCCTTAGCCGGGGTAGCTATTGCTTGGAGTATCTGGCGCCGCGCTTGGGATCGCCCGGAGCTAGAGCCGAACTTCTTGAGATCTTCGTGGGGTCTCTACAAGGTCTATGAGTACCTAGTCTCCAAGCCCGCCCAGGCGTTTGCTAACTTTGCCCAGGCTACAGTTGAGACCCGGATTATCGACGGGACGGTAAATGCTACAGGGGGTCTGGTAGCTTGGACGGGGCTTAGGTTGAGAAAGCTCCAGAGCGGTTACGTGAGAAACTACGCCCTGGCAATCGCCCTCGGGATGGCTGGCGTGTTGATCTATTTGGTAGTCAGGGCAGGCTAGTGTCTACCCCGATTTCGTCTTATTCGTCCACGTTCGGGTTCCCGATCCTGACCGTACTGGTCTTGCTCCCGGCAATTGCCGGGGCCGTGGTAGCTGTATTACCCAAGCGCTTTGGGAGTGTAGCGCGGTCGATCGCCATGAGTACGTCCCTGGGAACCCTGGGTCTGGCCGTTGCCATGCTGGTGTCGTTCAAGTCCAACACTCCCGGATATCAGTTCTTTGCAAAGCACCTGTGGGTTGCAAACTTTGGGATCTCCTGGGAGCTTGGCGTGGATGGGATCTCCCTGTTTCTAGTTGTCCTCACCGCGCTGGTCTTCCCGATAGTTATCGGGGGATCTGGGGTATCGACCCCTGAGGGTCTCAAGTCCTACATGAGCTGGATGTTGCTCCTAGAGGGGGCCTGCATGGGGTGTTTCCTCTCTCTGGATATCTTCGTGTTCTTCCTCTTCTTTGAGGCCACCTTGGTTCCGGCGTACTTTCTAATAAGTCGCTGGGGAACCGGGCGGCGGGCCTTTGCGGCGACCAAGTTCTTCTTGTATACCTTCCTTGGGTCGGTGTTCTTCTTCGTGGCCATCTTGATCGTGGCCTTCGACGCCAAGGCCTCCACGGGCCATCTCAGCTTTGACCTTATAACCCTGTCCAGTGGTCACTTTTTGAGTTCCGGGGCAGCTAAGTGGCTATTTTTGGCCTTTACACTTGCCTTTGCGGTCAAGGCTCCAATATTTCCGTTTCATACCTGGTCGCCGGATGCCTACTCGAGTGCCCCGGCAGGTGGATCGGTCGTCCTGGCCGGGGTCATGGCCAAACTGGGTACCTATGGGATTATCCGCTTTGACCTGTCTCTATTCCCACAGGCCGCCTCGGTACTGGCTCCGCTCCTGTTGACCTTGGGGGTTTCGGGGATCTTGTACGGGGCCATTGTGGCCGCTGTGCAAAAGGACCTGAAAAAGGTGGTGGCATACTCGTCTCTGTCGCACATCGGCTTTATCATCATGGGCCTGTTTGCAATGTCTCCCCAGGGACTCGACGGGGCCGTGCTCCAGATGATCAACCACGGGATCATAGTTGCCGGACTGTTCTTGTTGATTGCGATGATTGCCAGGAGGCGGGGCACCTGGAATCTAACTGAGCTATCTGGGCTTCAGAAGGCGGCTCCGGTACTGGCCGGGGTGTTCACCCTGGTCATGTTGGCCTCGGTTGGACTTCCCGGATTGAACGGGTTTATTGGAGAGTTCTTGATCTTGCTCGGGACCTTTATAACACATAGATGGTGGGCCGTGGTGGCCGGGGGCGGGGTAATCTTGTCGGTGGTCTACATGCTCTGGGCCTACCAGCAGGCCTTTCACTCAAAGCCTCAAGGCGACAACGCGAAAGTGTCCGACATGGCCTTGAAAGAGAAGTTGGTCATGGCTCCACTGATAATTCTTATTGTATTTATCGGTATATATCCTAAACCGATTCTTGATAGGGTAACCCCAACGGTAAACTCCCTGGTGCATCAGGTAAGGACCGCGAGCCACCAGCCAAGTGAGGAGTCACGATGACATTGTCTTTGCTTGGGACCTCGACAATTGCGGTTCCACATATTGATTATTCGGCAATAGGTCCCGAGCTGGTCATGATTGTCGGCGCACTCGTCTTGTTGACCGTGGCCGCTCTCGTGGGCAAGAACCTAGCTAGGAGATTTTCAACCCTCTTTACGGTGCTAGTGGGAGTAGTGTCCCTTCTGGCCTCTCTCAAGATCTGGTTCAACGTTACCGGGGCCCACCACGTGGCCTTTTCGGCCGTGGATGGGGCCGTGGTCGACGATGGGTTCTCGGCTGTTATCTTGATGTTGGTTTCAATAGCGGTCATTTTCGTGGGGGCATCAAGTGAAGGTTACCTGTCCGGCCAGTCCATCAGGTCCCCGGAGTTCTCGGTACTCATGATGTTGTCGGCATCCGGGGCCATGCTCATGGGGTCGGCCAACGACCTTATCGTGATGTTCTTGGGACTGGAGATAATGTCGATAGCCCTGTACGTGTTGGCTGGTTCCGACCTGCGCAAGAACAAGTCCGGAGAGGCGGCGCTCAAGTACTTTATCCTCGGGGGATTTTCGTCGGCGATCTTCTTGTATGGGATAGCCCTGGTCTATGGTTCAACCGGTTCAACCAACCTGGCCGGGATCGCCCAGTTTTTGGCTACCACGCTGATCATCCATCAGGGAGTGTTACTAGCTGGGCTCGGTCTTATGATCGTGGGTTTTGCCTTCAAGGTGGGTCTGGTTCCCTTCCACACCTGGGCCCCTGACGTTTACCAGGGATCACCCACCCCGGCCACGTCGTTCATGGCAGCCGTAGCCAAGGCCGGAGGATTTGCCGGGTTTCTCCGGGTAGTATTTTCGACCATGGGGACCCTCAAGTTGGACTGGGAGCCAATCATCTGGGTGCTGGCCGTGATCACCCTGGTTGTCGGTTCGATCATGGCCATAGTCCAGCGCGACATCAAGCGCATGCTGGCCTACTCATCCATTAGTCACGCCGGGTTCATCTTGGTTGGTCTGGTCGCGGCGACGGCGTCGGGTATTGCGGGCTCGTTGTACTACCTGTTCGCGTACCTGTTCATGGTCGTGGGGTCATTTACAATTGTCGGGGCCATTGGGGGTTCTGATGATCTAGAGGACTACCGAGGTCTGATCTACACGAGGCCCTTTTTGGCAACTGGTCTCGGAGTGCTCTTGCTCGCCCAGTCTGGGATTCCCTTTACCACGGGATTCTGGGCCAAGTTTGAGGTGGTCTCGGCCGCTGTCGACGCTCACTCCTATGCCATTGCTCTAATCGCCATGGTCTCGGCAGTAATCGGGGCCTTCTTTTATCTCCGGGTGGTCGTGTTTATGGTTACCGCCAAGACCAAGGCCCAGGTTTCCGATTCGGTCGGCGAAGAACAAGATGTATCGGTCGGGGCCCAACTAGTGCCTTCAAGTGGAGTTGAAGGTGGACTTGTTGGCGGTGGGCCTGAATACGGAGGGGACCCAACGTACTCGTTGGCAGTTCCAAGTGAGTCGGGTCGCTCAGATGAAGTCGACACCGACTTAGATGACTCGGGGGTGCCTGAAAGAATCCCGGTCGGCTTTGGAGTAGGTCTCGTGGTCAGTCTGTGTGTTGGCTTTACGGTCCTCTTCGGCCTATGGGCAAGTCCAATAGTGGACCTTGCCACCAAAGCCAAGCTAGTCCCGTAGGGTTGAAGTTAGTGCGTCTTCGAGATCAGTAAAAGGGTCGTGGTCAGATGCGTAAGAGTTTACCCGGTAGTCGCGTTTGTCGGGAATGCCTCCACCTAACGGGTCAATCTCCTCTGTAAACACAGTAATTACTAGCGACTGATTGCCATCCTTTTGGACGGTTACCTGAAAGCAGTAGCGGTAGTAGACCTCAAGATATCCTCCTCGACCAACCCCGCGTGGGTAGGCTTCCTTGAGGGCCCAGGCTGCCATCCGGGTTCTGGCGTCAGGGGTGAGTGGTTCAAGGCGCTCTCCTTTGGTCACTCTCTTGGTTACCTCTAGATAGTTAGGAGGGCGTCGTCTAGAGGCTCGCTGTTGCAGGTTTGGAATCGACGAGCCATCTTCGTCACTCTCCCAGTGGTGCGACTTGAAGTATTTGCGGATCGCCTGCAGGGCATCATCGGGGTTGATCCCGGTCCGAAACTCACGCTCCAAGCGAGTCTTGTCCCAAGACTCGTCGTCTAACATGTCGTATCCATTTTCATAGGGCCCCTCCTTGGACTATATGTGTATTGTCGATCATACCTGAAATAACTTGAGCTATTCCTTCAGGATTCTAATAAGATTGGAGCCACCATGGAAGCAGAAACCGCCGCAATAGAAAACTACATGTCTGAAAACCGACTTTTCGAGCCAAGTGAGGCCTTCAAGAGACAAGCTCTCGTGTTGGATAACGCAATGTACGACCGTGCCCAGGTCGACTACCTCGAGTTTTGGAAGAATCAGGCAAATGAACTGATCACCTGGTTTGAGCCGTTCTCGGAGGTCTGTCAGTGGGAACTCCCGTTTTCCAGGTGGTTCTTGGGGGGCAAGCTAAACGTGTCCTACAACTGCCTGGACCGCCACGTGGAGGCCGGAAACGGGGACCGGGTTGCCTACTACTGGGAGGGCGAGCCCGGTGACGTGAAGACGGTAACCTACTCAGACCTGCTCGGGGAGGTATGTAGGTTCGCGAACGCTCTCAAGTCACTCGGAGTAGCGCGCGGTGACCGAGTGGCCATCTACATGCCCATGATAATCGAGTTACCCGTGGCCATGTTGGCGTGCACGAGGATCGGGGCAGCCCACTCGGTGGTCTTTGGGGGGTTCTCATCGGAGGCCCTGGCCGGGCGGATAAATGACGCCCAGGCCAAGGTTGTAATCACCGCAGATGGGGGCTTCAGGAGGGGTGCCAAGATTGCCCTGAAGGCCAACGTGGATGTGGCCTTAGATGAGTGCCCGAGTGTTGAAAAGGTGGTCGTGGCCCGTCGCACCGACACCGAGGTAACCATGGTTGACGGTCGAGACATATGGTGGCACGATATAATGGACAGGCAGTCATCTAGTTGTGATCCCGAACCCATGGACTCCGAGGACCTGTTGTACTTGCTCTACACGTCGGGAACCACCGCTAAGCCCAAGGGGATCATGCACACCACCGGGGGGTATCTAACTCAGGTGGCATTTACTCATAAGTATGTCTTTGACTTGAAGGCTGACCGGGACGTGTATTGGTGTGCGGCAGACATCGGGTGGGTTACGGGACACAGCTACATCTTGTACGGCCCATTAACCAACGGGGCCACGTCGGTAATCTATGAGGGCACCCCTGACTTTCCCGACAAGGACCGCTGGTGGGACATTATCGAGCGATACAAGGTGACCATCTTGTATACCGCCCCGACCGCAATCCGGACGTTTATGAAGTGGGGCGAGAAGTATCCGGCTGGTCACGATCTGTCATCTCTTCGTCTCCTGGGCTCGGTGGGCGAACCCATTAACCCTGAGGCCTGGGTGTGGTATTTTACCCACATAGGTCAAGAGCGCTGTCCGGTCGTGGACACCTGGTGGCAGACCGAGACCGGGGCGATCATGATCTCGGCGTTGCCTGGTGTTACCAAGCTAAAGCCTGGTTCGGCCACCTTTGCACTTCCCGGAATTTCAGTCGAGGTGGTTGACGATAACGGGGCCAAGATAGAAAAAGGTGGTGGGTATCTAACGATTGTAAGACCCTGGCCGGCAATGCTCAGGGGCATATATGGCGACCCTGAGCGCTACCGAGAGACCTACTGGAGCCGCTTTGACGGGCGGTACTTTGCTGGCGACGGGGCCAAGGTCGACGACGACGGTTACCTGTGGCTATTAGGGCGGGTTGATGACGTCATGAACGTATCCGGGCACCGGATCTCGACCACCGAGGTTGAATCTGCCTTGGTTGACCATCCCTCCGTGGCCGAGGCCGCCGTGGTCGGGGCTAACGATCCCACGACCGGACAGGCCATAATTGGCTTTGTGACCTTGAAGGCGGGTCAGGTCCAATCAACAGAAAAAGGAGAGGAGTTAAGATCGCACGTGGCCAAGGTTATCGGGGCAATTGCCCGACCCAAGACGATCATCTTTACCGACGAACTCCCCAAGACCCGAAGTGGCAAGATCATGCGGCGACTTCTGGCCGACGTGGCCAACGGGAGGTCCCTGGGTGACACGACCACCCTGGCCGATCCCGGGGTGGTAGAGGAGATCCGGGTAAAGGCGCTAACCTCGGCAGGTGACGACTAGTCTTGCCTCTTTTTCGACCAGAGCCACCGGACGGATTGCCTAGTCCCTAAAGTTCTCGAACTGGAGTGGGATCCCGAAGTCGGCCTCCTTCAAGAGTGAAATTGTGTCTTGGAGGTCGTCGCGCTTTTTGCCGGTAACTCGAACCTGGTTCCCCTGAGTTGATGAGGTGACCCCTTTGGGGGCCGACTCTTTAATGGTCTTGTTGATGGCCTTGGCCACGTCAGGTTCGATCCCGGCTTTCAGGGTTATCTTCATCCGGGCGCTCGCCTTGGCCCCCTCCTCAATCTTGCCCTTCTCTATTGATTTCAAAGAGACCTGACGCTTTACAAGCTTTTCCTCCAAGACCTGCACCAGGGCCCGGAGCCGATCTTCAGTAGCCGACTTCAAGGTCAGCTCCATCTGGTTTAGTTCAATCTCCGAGTCGGTCCCCTTGAAGTCAAACCTGGTCGTGGCCTCCCGGTTCGCCTGGTCAACTGCGTTTCGGACTTCCTGGATATCAATTTCAGATACGACATCAAAGGTTGGCATTGTTACGATATTAGTTCTTTCTTGGTAAATGTCGCCAAAAGTAGCCCCAGCTTTGATAAAATATACCCTGTCTAGAGATTGAAATCTGGGGAACGCGAATATGAGACTTTTTGGGAAGCGATCAGCACCAAAGAGGGGCACGGCGACAACCGGGGCTAGGCGCGTACCAAGTGCCCAGGGGCGTGCCCGGGCAGCCCAGCCGAGACCCCTAGGAAGTTCAGGCAAACCGGGTGACTCTGCAAAACCCGGTGACTCTGCCAAGGTCCCAGAGCCAGAGGTTATCTACTTGGGTGACCCCAAAAAAGTAACCGACAAGCCTCTCGTCCCAAAGAAGAAGAGGAAGATGGCCCGGGCCAAGCACGCCCAACATGTCCACCACCAGGTCACAGCAGGTCACGGGTCAAAGGGCGGGGAGGTTAGACATCAAAGCCCCGACTCTCCCTACGGGGTAGACAAGGTAGGAACCCCGATTGTTCCTGGAAAGATTACTCCCGGGACAGATCTGAGGGAGTGCAACATGGCCTGGGTCACGGTGAACAACGCCAACTGGCCTCAGGTGGAGTTCACCGGGGCCAACATGCGAAAGATTCGGATCTCCAAGGCGAACCTTTCCAGGGCCGTGTTTCGCCAAGCCGACCTATTCGGGGCCGATTTGTCGCGATGCAATCTGAAGGAGGCCGACCTAAGTTATGCCAATCTAACCGGGGCAGATCTATCGCGGGCCGACTTGTCCAAGGCGATCTTGAGAGGAGCCGACCTTTCAGGGGCCAACTGCAGGATGACCCGGTTTGAAGGGGCCGATCTTACAGATGCAATTCTTGCAGAGGCCGACTTTCCAATGGCCCAGTTCAGGAAGGCCCACCTGAGAAACGTGAACTTGCACTCTGCAAATCTGGGTGGGGCTAACATGTTTGAGGCGGTCCTAGAGGACTGTGCGTTCCGAGAGACCTACTACACTGACGAGACGATAAAGCCCGATAGGACCTACCAGTGGCCCGAAGGGGCTATCAAAAAAAAGGTCGTTCGACGCCGAGACGACCAGTAGGGTTTGCCCGAACTTCTGTCTTAGGTGAGTCAGAAAGCAAGTTGAGTCAGGTCGGCCAAAAGGGGCGTTCAATTAGATATTGCCCGAGATATAAGACTAGATTTGTATCCCTGGGTCGGTGCCCGAGCGGCCAAAGGGAGCAGACTGTAAATCTGCCGGCTTCGCCTACGGAGGTTCGAATCCTCCCCGGCCCACTAAAATTCGCTAGCCAGATTAGGTAATCGAAAAAGCCAACTAAAAGGAGCGAAATGCCTACAATTGATGACATGACCAACTCTGGGTCCCCAGACGAGCCCCAGTCCAAAATGGCAAAGATACTGGGTTTTGTCCCACGTGCCCTTGCATCCAAGCCACACATAATATTCCTAACCTTGTTGGGAGTATATCTCGTTATCCTGCCACTGTTCAGCGTTCACGTATCCTCGTCCTCGGAGCTGATTGGGGGTAATTATACTAACGTGACAAGTGACCTAGGGGCATGTATCGCAGCCGGAGGTACTATTCATATCATCAAGCATAACAAGCAACACAAGAAAGAGATTGAACACCTCAGACAACTCGTTGAGTCTCTCCACGAAAAGATCTAGTGGGATGAAATCTCAAAGATAAGTTTGGAAACTAAGTCCTTGATCTGGTCTCGGATCACCCTGACCTCATTTAGGGATTTCCCGGCCGGGTCGTCCAGCTTCCAGTCGAGATAGGTCTTCCCGGGAAAGAATGGGCAACTATCCCCGCATCCCATGGTTACAACATAGTCGGAACTCTCAGCATCATGAGGGGTTAGTTTTCTTGGAATGACCTGACCCAGGTCAATCCCTACCTCGGCCATTGCCTGGATAACAGCAGGATTTATCTCATCTGCCGGTTGAGTGCCAGCGGACAGAATCTCAACCCGATCGTCACCGAGTTCTCTAGCAAATCCAGCCGCCATCTGGCTTCGTCCGGCATTGTGAACACACACAAATAGTATCTTCGCCTTATTGGACAGCTAAGGTCTCCTTTTCTATAACGCGAACTACTAAGATCGCACACAGGGATCCAATTACTTGAAAGCTCACAAATTCCGGCACCGAAGACGGCGAAATTCCCGCAAAGCTGTTGGAAAACATCCTGGCAACCGTGACAGCCGGGTTCGCAAAACTGGTTGACGACGTGAAGAAGTAGGCACTCGCAATATAACAACCCACCGCAATCGCTATCGACTCAAGCCTCCCGGACTTTGCAATTAGGGCTATAACCATTACAAGCCCAAAGGTCGCAATGGCTTCAGAAAGGCCGACTCCAAAAGATGATCGAACTTTGTTAGAGAGTTCGATAGTAGCCCTTGAAAACATGGCATTTGCTACTAGAGCTCCTAGGAACCCCCCAAGAAATTGGGCAGTCACATATTCACAAAATTCCCGGAAACTCACACGACGGGTAACTAGTGCCCAAAGCGAAACAAGTGGATTGAAGTGTGCCCCGGAGATCGGGCCAAAGCACAGGATCAAACATATTAATCCACCACCAGTTGCGAAGGAGTTTTCAAATAATTCCAGACCTAAGTTACCCGGTGAGAGTTTCGATGCGGCAATCCCCGAACCTATAACACAGGTCACCAAAAATAGTGTTCCAAAAAATTCGGCTATGAGTTTCTTGTGCATTGTCCCACCGGCATCTATTAGTATATTAGATCGATGCCCATCAATCTATCAAAACCCGAATGAGGAAAAATGAAAATTGCTCCCCGAGGTCGCTAAAAGGGTTAGGCGACTTGGCCCAACTAGACGAGTTAGCAGAAATCTTTGAGGCACTGGGCGATTTGGTCCGGTTACAGATTGTTCACCTCGTGTTCACAAACCCTAAAATTTGCTCCTGTGATCTAGAAGGCCCTACAAACAAGAGCCAGTCGACTATATCCCATCATACAACGATATTGAGTGAGGTCGGGATACTTGTCGGAGAGAAGAGGGGGCGTTGGACCTACTGGTCGATAAATCCGAGAATCAAAGGTCTGATTAGAGTTGCACTAGGTCTGGGCAGGCAGAACTAGTTCTGGGAAGTTATTGGCAGGCGAATTTACTTTATTTGAGACCGGGTAACTTACAAGAGTCCCATCAGGGTTTGGAGCTAGGCCTTCAAAGACTACTGAGTTGGGGACGTTCGAATCTAACCAAGATACTAGGGAGTCTTCGGAGAGGATTATTGGCATTCGACTGTGCACCGGGACCATGTCCTTGTTGGCTGCCGAGGTAATAATCGCACACTGGTCTTTCTCGCTGGTAGGGTCTCGGCCATAAATGGCCGCGAATGCCAATATATGACCTGAGGGGCTTTTGAAATAGTACGGGACCGGTTTTGAACTCTTGTCAGCTCTCTTGAACTCGTAAAATCCATCTGCTGGAATTACGCAACGGAATACCCCCTTGAAAGTTGGCTTTTCCAAAATGGTCTCATGTCTCGCGTTGATAATTGGCTGGGTTGCCCACGAAGGGGTAAGCCCCCAGGTAAAGTGGTCTAGAAGCCTCTCTTGTGGGCTATTTGAGTAAATAGTGTCCACGAGACTTGTCGGGGTTACGTTCCAGTTGGGTTGCCGCTCTAGTGGAAGTCCTGGAGAAAGGACTGCCGAAAATATCCTGGCCAACTCGGCCCTGGGGGTCTCCACTACAAAACGCCCACACATCTTGCGTCCTCTAAGAGGTCTTTCCCGATATCCTCCTAATGTCCAAGCCTCTCTGTTGGCTCAATTATGACCTTCACGCGTACTTCGCCTGGTTGGCGAAAAGGATACTTGTCTTGTCCGAGATACTTCATGGCCATTGCGTCTATGTGTTCATCGGCCCCGGTTGAGTCAAATTTCGCCGTCCCCTTTATCCAGAGAGTTCTATAGTCGTTCTCCCGGTCCACTATTGAAACTGAGACCCGTGGATCTTTCAGTATATTTCGATGTTTAACCCGGCCCTCAGCGGTGTTAATTATGACGTGCTTGCCGTCGGTGTCCACCCAAACAGGGGTGACGTGAGGCGAGCCGTCCGAGTCCACTGTTGCTAAGTGGGCTAGTTGTTTTTCCCTTATCAGGGCTAGGTCGTCTTGAGAAAGTTCGTACATAGATACATGGTATCGCATGAGTTACTATAATCAAATTTCATGACCAAGCCTATGAATCAGCCAGATCAAAATCTCCAGCCCAACGTTACCTCGATCGGGGTATCTACTTTTCCTATAACCACCGCCCTTGAATTTACCGAGTGGAAGATTGTTAGAACCGTGGGACTATCTTTTGGGGTCAACGCGAGAAGCATGGGAGCTGCAAAGGGAATTGCGGCTGGCTTTAGAGCGATTGCGGGGGGAGAGGTAAAACAGTACACCAGACTTGTAGAAGACTCTCGTCGTCACGCGATAGACCGGCTAATTGAGAATGCCAGAGTGATAGGGGCAAACGCGATTGTTTCTATGCGATTTGATTCTTCTGAGATCGGGGGCAACTTGACCGAGATAGTTGCATACGGAACTGCCGTCGTTATCGAGCCGAGATAACCCAGGATTACCGCGGTAGAAGACTTGCTAATAGTAGATTTAGTTAGATTGAAGAGGTGGCCTTGATTCCTATTGTGATTTGGTCAGCTGTGGTTGTATTGGTTGCCGGGGCTTTTATTGCGAGCTTTTGGGTAAAGCGCCACGGGGAATCAGATGTGCCAAATCCAGATTGGACTCCCACTAACGAAGTTTTCAAGGATCCAACTACCAATAGAACCATGAGGGTCTGGATCGACCAGGTCAACCAGAGGCACTACGTCCCCGAAAACTAGCTTGGTCCCGGTATTGTTTTTGGTCACGATCGATCACCTGGAATCAGGCACTTCTTTGAGGGAAACAAGGTAGAAACTCCGACAATCACCTATGTCATTTAGCTAGTGCAATACAAAATACATACACTTCCAGCTAAGCGGTTGCTGAACACGAAGCTGATCCTACGGTCACGTTGATCAGTTCTCCAGGCGAAGAGTTGTAAAGAAGAATTACCACACTACCTGAACCATTAGTCTCTTGGCTCCAAGAGTCCCCTGTGTCAGAAGCCGTGGCATTTTGGTAGGGCTGGTTCGATGTTACAGTAACGTTAAAGTCTCCGCTATAGCCGTCGTTGGCCGGTGCGGCTGACGCTTGACACCATGGAGCTACACTTGCCTGGGTAGTCGTCGATACGGGGGAGCTAGTCGCGGTAGAAGTTGGCGAACTTAACCCGAGTACGTCAAGAGCGGTGGTCCAGTTGGCCACTATGGCCTGTTGAGCCGAGGCTAATGTCACCTTTCCTGCGCATACAGCGTCATGCAACGCGTCTTCTACTCCGTCTTTTGCATTGATCCCATAGGGATCACCGGGGTCGAACTCGGAAGGCTGTCCTTGGTCTGGTTGAGCCCATAGATTTTGTGTAGCTGACGATCCACCCAACTCTAAGGGGACCAGGTGATCCAACTCAGTTGTGCTAGCAGAGTTGGGATCGTTGTAAGCGTCCATTAAGATAAACTTGACTGGCTCGGTCATCGACTCAGGAGGCCGCACTGAGGTGGTGTAGCCAGAGGAACAAATTGTAGAGCCAATGTTTGACTGGGTAACGTTAGAGTTGATGCCCCCCGGCGTACAAGAAAGATCAGGAAGATCGTATCCATCTGATGCTAGCCCGTAGTGACATGATCCGGGAGATGGTTGTGGACCGTCCAAACCCGTTGACGACCACCCGGTTCCGTCAGATACAACTATAGAGGTTGGCGGACCCAAAGAACTAGTAGTCGTTCCCCCAGAGGGCAAGGTCGACGGAACATTTGAGGGAGCCCCTTCATATGGGGCGAAGGCGACAATCGGGTACGCAATCGCTTGGCCCCCTAGTGAGCCCACAAACCCCGCGTCGCCAAAGGCAAACACTCCTCCGTCAGAGGCCACCATCCAGTAACCATCGCCATTGATTGTAGAGACGATCCCTAAAACTGGTCTTGCCAAGCTAGTGCTAGCCATAGAACCAAAAAACCCGGCATCACCAAATGCAAAGACCCCACCGTCGGATGCCACGAACCAGTAACCGCGACCGTCAGGGCTAGACGCCATTGCAACTGCTGGTCTATTGAGATGAATTGCCCCTGTCGATCCAAAAAACCCGGCATCACCAAATGCAAAAACCCCACCGTCGCCACCGAGCATCCAGTAACCCTTTGCATCTGGGGTGGCAACCATGTCAACAATTGGAGACGCTAAATTAGCCGGGTCCTCTCCAAAGCTAACCGCGTCTCCGGCCGTGATAATCTGCCCTAGGTTTGTAGTCAGCCAGTATCCTTGCCCATCAGAGGTGGACGCAATTGCGACAACCGGGGCCGAGGTAGGGGTGGATAGGGAGAACGCTTTCGCGTCTCCTGAACCCACGACAACTCCCTGGGGAGACACCACCCAGTAGCCTCCACCATCAGGTGTCGGGGCCATTGCAACCGCCGAAGTTATCCCCGACACCGGGCACGTGGTTGATCCCGGGCACATCGAGGTTGCATCTCCTAAGGAGTACACCGTTCCAGAGGAATCCAACATCCAGTAACCCGTACCCTGAGATCCAGTCGTGGCCCCAACACGAGAACTTGCCTTGACGTTCATTACGAGGAAACCCACAACCAGCAAAAGCGTACTAGCCATGCAAAGTTTTATCAGCAGTCTCGGCTGGCTTGCATTCACGGGCGGGGAGTATGCAGTACTCATATGCGTCCTTTTTCGTACATGAAAGATATCCTAATTCAAGGGTACGACATAGGAGTCGGAAAATATGCCCCACGCCTTCAGTTCTCGGTTTGGCTGGACGAAAACTTGTTTGATGTGACGTCCTGTGATGGCTCAAGCCGCCAGTCCCTCGGGGCGTTCTGATGGCCGTGGAAATATCACTCGCAATCATGACCCGACTACTCATTGAGCATACTCGGTAGATTTAGCGCAAGGTTGGAGGGGACACTTTGGGTCGGTCGAGTGAATTATCCCAATATCCAACCCCGGATGTTACCAATTAGGAGTAAACTTAGCTCGTGACACGGGTGATTGCAGTAGCCAATCAAAAGGGCGGGGTAGCTAAGACGACAACGGTTCACTCACTTGGGTGTGCCCTGAGTGAACTAGGCAGAAATGTCTTGCTCGTAGACCTAGACCCTCAGGCCTGTCTCACCTACTCCTTAGGGGTAGATCCAGATGAACTAGAGATCTCGATTCACGATATGTTTGTTAGGAGAGTCTCGGCTGGGGAGGTTCGTATAAAGGTTCCGGGTGTCGACCGGTTAGAGTTACTTCCCGCGACCATAGATCTCGCAGGATCTGAGGTTCAACTCCTTACGAGAACCGGCCGTGAACACGCCCTGTCTAGCGCTCTGGCAGAAATACTAGCCGAATATAACTACGTGCTAATCGACTGTCCCCCGTCGCTGGGGGTGCTGACAATCAACGGGCTCACAGCGGCCTCTGAGGTATTGATCCCGCTCCAATGCGAGGCGCTAAGTCACCGCGGAGTTGGCCAACTGCTCGAAACGATCGGCGACGTGCGAGCTTTCTCTAATCCAAACCTTGAAGTCCGAGGGGTAATTGCGACCATGTATGACGATCGAACCCGCCATGCCAGGTCGATTCTAGAAAGTGTCCAAGACCGATATGGGCTCAAGGTTTTAGACCCGCCCGTGCGAAAGTCGATTCGTTTTGCTGAAGCCCCTCAACTTGGCAAGAGCATATTGAATCACGCCAGATCCTCTCAAGGTGCCCAGGCATATCGACAGTTGGCCAAGACCATCGATGTTGACGGCTCGGCTGTTGAGTTTGGGGGCTAGTCGCCCGTGCCCAGGAAACCCGATCCCCTTGGCCGACGGGCTCTTTTCAGCCAAACACCAGATCCCTCGGATACTCAAAAGGGGTCTCGTGAAATTGAACCGGGTCCAGACAGCGACCTGGGACGACGATCAATTTTCACCGATCAAAAGGTTAGAGTCGAGAAAGCTCGCGAGCTGACACGTAATTCCAACTTACCAGGAGATGGCGTAGTTCCAAAGAGGCTTCCAATCGAGCTAGAGTGTGCCAGCTGTCACAAGGTCTCTAAGGTTGATCTCGTAAATTACCTGGCTTTGCACCTGCCCATGTTTATATGGCACCCAGGCAGGGGGTTTACTCGTTTTATGAGATGTCCGGCGTGTCGCCAACACACCTGGGTGTCTGCATCCTGGAAGGGCTAATTCAGCCCAAGTCGCATTCTTACCGCAAAGACTTGTTGGAGACATCTAGCAGGTGACGACTGATATTTTGACCTCGTGGTATCGGCAAGTAAGTCGACATATGATATAACCGAGTTGGCATTGTGGGCGTGGTGTGCTAGGTTGTCTATCACAGAGTAATCACTAATGGTGATGCTAATCAGGGCAAAGTGCCCTGGAAGCCGTCCGAATACTTACTTCGAGTTGGCTTTAAATCAATTTGAATAGAGTATAGACATTTCCGACTTTTCCGACCTTGGCGTTAGCGCGCCACTAGTATCCCGCCTGTCCGAGCTTGGTATATCCAGGCCGCTTCCAGTCCAAGAGGCCACTATTCCCTTTGCGTTAGAGGGAAAGGACGTGTGCGTGAGTGCCCCGACTGGGTCTGGTAAGACCCTGGCATTTGGCCTGCCCCTGATGCAGTTTTCAGGAAAGGCCCGACCCGTAAGGCCCAAGGCCCTTATATTGGTCCCGACGCGTGAGCTGGCCGCTCAAGTTTGCAAAGTACTTGGCGACGTGGGCGCCGTGTGGCGCCAGAGCGCAGTCGCGATATATGGCGGGTCTGGATATGACAGACAGCTAAAGCAACTTAGACGGGGAGTACATGTAATAGTTGCCTGCCCTGGACGCCTAGAAGACCTAGTTGACCGCCGTGAGGTCGACCTGAGCGTGATTGACAAGGTCGTAATTGATGAAGCCGACAGAATGGCAGATATGGGTTTTCTTCCTGCCGTGAGAAGGATTGTTGAGCAGACCTCATCCAAGCGCCAGCTCCTGTTATTTTCGGCGACCATGGGTAAAGAGGTAGAGCAGATTGTCAAGAGCTATCAGAACAACCCGACAAGACTAAACATTGTTCCCGACACTGAGGCAATAGCCGATGTTGAGCACCTGTTCTGGAAAACCGAGAGCGCCCAGAAAATACACCTAACTACCCAGGTTGTTTCTCGAAACGGGAAGACGGTTATATTTTGTCGAACCAAGCGCGGAGCTGATCGAGTTGCTCACCAGCTCCAGATCAACGGTGTAGAGGCGGTTGCAATTCACGGGGACCGGTCTCAAAGTCAACGTGAGAGAGCCCTCGCGGCTTTTTCTTCGGGTAAGTATGAGGCACTGGTAGCAACTGACGTGGTGGCCCGGGGGATCCACGTCCAAGGTCTCGACTGCGTGATCCACTTTGATCCGGCCATGGACGTTACCGACTACGTACACCGATCTGGCAGAACCGGGAGAGCTGGAAGCTCAGGTACCGTTATATCGTTAGTTACTCATGAACATCGGTCGGCTCAGCGAGTAATTCAAAAGTCTCTAGGACTAAAAGAAGGACTCGATAGCCCGACCGTGGACGGACCTGACAACATGCCAGAGAAGGCCCACAAGCAAGCCGAATCGCCGAGTTCACATAAGGTTCAGTTGCAATCAGGTCCAAGGCCGAAAGGTTTTAATTCCAGATCTCGGTCCGGAAAGACCTTTAGGGGGTCGGAAAACAAATACTCGTCTTCTTCTAGGTTATCGGGTGACGGAGTATCTACGCATGAAGGGCGAGATAGGGCAGATGCCAGGAAGAGAAGGACTAAGGTTGGAAGCCTACAATCGGGGAACCCTCTAGCTGGCAGGTCTGAACTACCAAGTGGTCGGTCCCGACACTCTAAGGCAGGCCAGGTGGCATCTTCGGCTGGATTTTCCCGGAAAGGCACCTCGTCGGACAGGGCACGTTAGAACCCCCAGTTTAATCGTCGAAGATTCGGCTTGTTGAAGGTGATGACGATCGACAGTGTCGCACCCTTCAAGTAACTTTAGCCTGATAACAACTTCGGAAGTCTGTGAGGTTTTAATGATGAACGTTTGTTCGTACTGGAATAAAGCGACGACACTAAGCCAGTCAGTCGGGGCGACATGGTAAAGTCGACCAAGGCTTCCGGGAGGCGTTTACGTCTGGTCAGAGACGGTTTCCCTATACTTTTTGCCATCGCCATTTTGACCAAGTGGTTTTCCTACCGTGTACAAGAGGATATCCTGATGACGTTTGCAATTGCGATACTCGTTATTTGGTTCCTTCAGCGAATCTCGTCAGTTTGAATAGATATTCTTAAGCGACAAATCTGGAAAACAATGGAGAATCACTAGTTATTAATGCGGTTGGGGATAGGACGTTAGCAATTTTGATGCGAGCACCTAGTTGGACAAAATATCCAAATGCAGACAAATATAAGGAAAAAGTGCCAAATACTAAGGTCTAAGTAAATTCAAAGACAGCTCCGACCAGGTAGTATGTATAAATTAGGGAATACCCCAAGATATTCCAGATGCATCGTACTATCATGTACAGCTGGCATGAAGTCGCGTACTGGGCACTCCAACAAGAAGCGGACCATTACGTTCGTCGGGTTAGTTTTGGTCGGGCTGTCATCGTGTCTGGGTGCCTTTAATCTGCAGACAAGGAGCGCCGGTGCCAGCTCTGGCTTTACTTGGTCAAGCCCGGTCGTACTAGACGCTAAGGCGGCAGGTACTTCACCATATTTCTCGGCAGCTTATACGATTAATTCAATAGCTTGTCCTGGGCCGAACTTGTGCGTAGCGGTCAATACAGATGGTGAAATCGACTTATCGACAAATCCGTCCTCAGGTACACCTACCTGGTCTCTTATGCGCGTTGATTCAGATCTCCTAATAAAGTCCATTTCATGTCCGAGTTTGAGCTTTTGCGTGGCGGTAGATACAGCTGGGAATGCCATTGTGTCAACAAATCCAACTGGTGGTTCTTCGGCATGGGTCAGGTCCGACATTGACGGAGCGATCGGAATTTTTTCAGTGTCATGCGCGTCAACTTTGTCGTGCGTGGCAGTCGACTCGCTAGGAAATTACCTTTTCTACAACGGTTCAAGTTGGACAGCACCCGTAACGACTGGCGCGACTTTTGGGTTAAACTCTGTCTCCTGTGTGATCTCTACGACATTTTGTGTTGCAGTTGGTAGTACTGCGGCATACGTAGATAACGGGGGGACGTGGAGTGCTACGGCTGCCACAGGTGAGTCGAATACTTTGACCTCGGTTTCGTGTATATCGACTACGTTTTGCGCTGCTGGCGACAGTGGAGGGGGAATTGCGATTTACAACGGGTCAACCTGGACAGTGTTAGCTGGTCTTGATAGCACCAACACGGTGGAGGCAATCTACTGTGGCATTGGGTGTGTTGCAGTGGACTCCTTGGGAAAATCATTCGGGTCACGTCATCCCACGACTTCGCCAGCTTCATGGATGGCACCGGCAACTATTGATCCAGGCCATGGTATCTTTGCGGTGGCTTGTGTTCCTGGAAGCTTTGGAGGATGTATTGCAGGTGATAACGCTGGACAGATCCTGACAAATCCGGGGCCACTACCCCCAACATACTCTCCACCTGTGCCGCAGGTTCCTCCCGTTACGATCAACTCGATATCTTGCGTTTCAACTTCATTTTGCGCGGCCGTTACTTCGGCCGGCCAAGGTATCACCTATAACGGTTCGTCTTGGTCTACCCCATCTCCGTTCGCCCAGGTCTCACTGAATGCGGTATCGTGTGTTTCGTCATCTTTCTGTATTGCAGTCGGATCTCAGGGGAATGCCTTTGAGTTCAACGGGACAATTTGGGAGACGTCGGGCACAGTTCCTGCTCTGGCGTGGAGTAATCCTGTGGACTCTACGCAACCAATTTTGAGCGTATCGTGTGTGTCTACTTCATTTTGCATGGCTGGCGACGCAGGGGGAAATTCGGTGTTTTACAACGGCAGCACCTGGACGGTTACGGCACTCTCGTCTTCCCTAACAGTGACTTCGATCTCCTGTCCGTCTGCTATTTTTTGTATGGCGGTGTCTTCATCCGGATACGCTTACGCCTATACTGGTACGTGGTCGGCACAGGTTAATGTGGATGCAACCGGACCGATTGCTTTGTCTGGCGTGTCCTGTCCAACAAGCACTTACTGTGTTGCAGTTGACAGAAGTGGGAACTACTTTCAGTACTCTGGCGGATCCTGGTCTTCCTCGGCGTCGCTACCTGGAGTTACCAGCTCGTCAGCGGTATCTTGCGTGTCGCCGACCTTCTGTGTCGCCGTGAACGACTCCGCCGGTACCTATAATTCATTTAATGGTTCGACGTGGACATCGGCGGCACCATCTGGGAGCCCTTCGGCTTCGTTGGGCTCGGTATCATGTATTTCGTCTGTGTTTTGTGTAGGGGGAGCCGATGCGGCCGTACCAGGTGGGGGTGCGGGTGGTATCTACTTGTTTAGCTCGGGGTGGTCGCTGAAGGATTTTGTAGACAACCCAATCACGTCAACATACTGTCAAAGCACTAGTCTTTGCGTGGTCGGTGACTCAATCGGGGATATTGTCTCCTATAACTCGACTACGACTACGTGGACGAATACGGCCCCCTTTGGAGATGTTGACGGAAAGTATCCCATAGAAGCGCTTAGTTGCGTATCAACCTCATTCTGTATGGCGGTTGATGTTCGGGGTTTCTACACGGTATATAACGGGTCGACGTGGGGTGGGGCAACAACAATAGGTGGCTCGGGTCCATTTACTTCACTATCTTGTGTGTCAACTTCATTTTGTGTGGCAGCGGGGGGCGGCCCTGGGGCTGTGGCTGTGTTCACGGGCACCTGGACCGTGAATGTACCTGACTCAACAAACATGGTTGGCCAGGTTTCGTGTGGGTCTGTGAGCTTTTGTGTGGCCGTAGACAACGCGGGAAACTATCTGGTCTATAACGGGTCGACATGGACGGTTGCGGTGAATTTCGACGGAACAAATTCACTTACTGGAATCTCTTGTACTTCAGCAACGTTCTGCGTAGCCGTAGACAACGCGGGTAACGCCTTTACCTATAACGGTTCCACTTGGGCTGGGGCCATTGGTAACCCGATCTCGCCCGGGCCCTTTTCATCGGTTTCCTGCACGGGGACGCCGTTTTGCGTGGCCTCATCTAACAACGCAATCTTCAACTGGGACGGGGGTGGCTGGGACTTGCCGGTACCGGTACCCGGTGGTTTTCCGATATTTTCAATATCTTGTACTGGGATGCCGCCTTCATTGTGTATTGCCGGTGGGAGTCGAGGATTTGTAACTACCTCTACCACCCCTGCAGGCTCACCGATCCCTTGGAGCGCATTCCAAGTTGACGGTGCTAATGGGGAAACGGCAATCACGTGTCCTACGGCTGGCGTATGTGAGATCGGCGACAATCACGGAAATATCCTCTACAGTTCATCACCGACCGTAATTGTCCCGTCTAATACAACCGCAGCAAATGTCGATGGCGTTACAGCTATAACAGCAATAGGATGCACGGCTACCATTAGTTTCTGCGTGGCCGGTGATGGAGTTGGGGACATGTTGTATAGTTCGAACCCAACTGCAGCGATTCCTACCTGGTCACTGGGCAACGTAGATGGGACTTTTGCAATTACCTCGGTGGCCTGTCCGTCAGTCATGTTGTGCGTAGCCGTCGATAACTACGGGGATGTCCTCACCTCTTCTACCCCGTCAGTCCTGACAACTGCTTCTTGGGTGTCGGGTTCGGTAACCCCTGCGATGTCAATCACGGGAATATCGTGCCCAAGTACCTCGCTTTGCGTTGCCGTGAACTCATCTGGGAGCGTTCTGGATTCGACTAATCCTGCGGGAGGGTCGTCAAGTTGGGTCAGCTATTCGGCGTCGGCGATTGTTTTGAACTCGGTATCATGTCCTTCGACGACCATGTGTGTGACTACTGACAATGCCGGGGATGTACTTTCATCCCAGACACCTACGACATCAGGCTCTTGGACCACGGCACATGTTGATGGCACCAACTATATCATTTCAGTTTCGTGTCCATCAACGAACTATTGCGCCGCTGTTGATAACGCCGGAAACCTGATCGATTCAACTAGTCCAACGGGTGGGGCGGCGAAGTGGTCAGTAACCAACATCAATGGGGCATTGGTCTTTACTGCAATTTCCTGCGCAAATTCCTACAATTGTGACGCAGTTGATTCAAGCGGTGATGTAATTTCCGGGAACCAAATAATGCCACCTCCACCTCCGCCAAGTGTAGTGACTACCGTAACTCTCTCTCCTAACGGAGCTAATTTTGCCCCGGGGTCATCAGGAACCATTACGGCCACCGTGTCTACTGCCACTACGATAAGTGGAGCCACCATTACCACCCCTGACGCAGGGGTACTGGTTTCATTTGACGTTTCGACGGGACCTGACGCAGGTCAAAGCGCAACCGTAACCACAGACGCTAATGGATTGGCCACATTTACTGTTGTAAATTCTGGCGTTCCAGGCCAGGACACAATAACGGCCAACACTTCCGGGACTATTGCTCTGGCCAGTGCAACCATGAATTTCGCCGGTGTCTACACGCTTTCAGTCTCTCCGACCTCACAGGGTGGAATTGCCACGGTTGATACTCTCTCGATAACAGCGAATTTAATTGACCCGTCAGGTAACCCGTCATCAAATCAAACGATCGCGTTTGCTGTAATGAGTGGTCCCGACGCAGGGCAATCTACTACAGCCACGACGGATTCAAAAGGAGATGCGACATTTAGCGTGTCGGCGGCCAAAGCAGGGACTGATTCAATTGCGATTACCTTTAGTCCGCCAGGCATAACTGGGCCCGTCGCGACGGCTCCAGTATCGTCGTTGGCAACATTGAAGTGGGCTGCACCGGTCAATATTTCCACTTCTTCGTCAGTGCCGAATGGGAGCACTGGTACTCCCTCGAATCCTGCCCCACCTGGAGGTTCGGTTAACTTATCTCTGATGCTGACTAGTCCTGCAGCAGCACAGATACGGCCCAACGAGGTAGACAGTTTTGCCCCGCTGTCAGGGCTGGTCAAGATTAGGGGCGGACAGTATCTGAGTAGGTGGATGGAGGTTGTGCCGCCGATAAGCTCAAGTCGTACTTCGTCTCTTTCTGGAAAGATGTTGGTCGACCCGGGTCGTGATCTTGTATCCAATATAACGTCAGGCACCGTGACATTGGTTGGGGTGCCTGTTAATTTCAATGACACGTCGGGACCGGACTCTGGCAAGAGTGGAACCGTGAACACTGATGCCACTGGAACTGCTAGCTGGACGCTTGTAAATTCGGGGAATCCCGGAACAGACTCGGTTTCGGCATCGTTTGCCGATTCGGCTGGCCTAGTTCATTCAGCAACTTTCACGGTGACGTTTGCTAGCTTGCCGCCAACTACCGTTTCCAGCTCGTCAACGCTGGCATCAAGCACGACCCAGGCAACCGTGGCGTCAACTACGATGGCGACTTCACCATCCACCCCCTCCCAAGTGGCACCTACCTTCCAGATAGCTCCGCCATCGTCTCCGACTTCCGGGGGCACAACTAACGGAACCACCTCGACGAGTCAACTGGCTTCAAGTACCACAGTTGGGTCAACTAGCACGACCGAACACACAACGAGCCACTTGGAGCACAAGACGACATCAACATCGTTGGGATCAAAGTCGTCTATCCGGGCACTGGGTCCAACGATTACCAACCAGGCCGGCCAAGTCGCAGTGGACGGTTTTACAAACAATTCAAATGGAAATTTGGTATCTCCAAAAGTAGTGCGAGCCCTGGTGGCATCCGGGCAACCGGGGCCAGCCATGTCGTATTCATCAGGCTATGGACTAGGGGCTGGAGGAGGACCTCCTGGCCCAGCCGGACTTTCTCGGTCGGTTCCGAGTATGTCGGTTGCCTTCCATAACATTAAGAAAACGATTAAAGGCAACGCCGGGCTAGCAGTCTTACTACTGTTCTTAGTCGGGCTCCCGGCAATGGTTTTCAACTCTGCCCTAAAAGAGCACGAAGGAAAAATTGTAGCCAATGTGGGTCCCATCAGACGAGGCTTTGCCAAGGTACAGGTTAAGCTTGAAAGCGTTCACCCTCTCAACTTACTCCTTGGGTTTTCTGTCGTGGGCGCGTTATTGTACGCCCTAGATGATCCAGCTTTTGGGCTGAATTTTGGAACTCTTGCCGAGATTATTGGGTTTGCCCTGGCGATCATAGTTTCCACGGCCGTTACCGAGATCTTGAGGGGAGTTTACGTACATCGCCGGTTCAACAAGGTTGGAGACCTTAGGGCCT
>DAIDHF010000011.1 GCA_027452005.1 Acidimicrobiales bacterium | reverse complement strand
GATGGTCTTGTGGGTTGTAAAGGTGACCACGTCGGCTAGACCAACCGGACTTGGATGGACCCCTCCTGCAATAAGACCGGCCACGTGGGCGGCGTCAAACATAAACCGGGCACCAACCTCGTCGGCAATCTCCTTGAAGGGTGCTGGGTCAATTATCCGTGGGTAGGCCGTAGCACCGGCCACGATCAACTTCGGGCGCTCTTTACGGGCCAACTTGGCCAGTTGGTCAAGGTCTATTGTCTCGGTGTCCTTAGACACCCCGTAGGACACAAACCGGTACATCTTCGACGAGGCGTTCACCGGGGACCCGTGGGTTAGGTGGCCTCCCTGGTCTAGACGCATCGCCATTACCGTATCACCGGGTTCAAGCAAAGCCATATAGGCGCCCATATTTGCATTGGCCCCACTATGGGGTTGTACGTTGGCATGTTCCGCCCCGAACAGGGCCTTTACGCGGTCAATGGCCAGGCTCTCAACCTGGTCGATTACTTGGTTTCCGCCGTAGTATCTCTTGGCCGGATATCCCTCGGAATACTTGTTAGTAAGCACCGAACTGGCGAAGGCGAGCACGGCCGGAGAAGCAAAGTTCTCAGAGGCGATGAGCTGAAGAGAAGTGCCTTGACGCTGGACCTCTTGTCGCAAGAGGTTTGTGAGTTCTAAGTCGTCAATAAGTGGCCAGTTGCCCATTTCCTGCTTCCTGTGTATACATTTGGATTGGTCCAATCATGCTAGCTATCTCTTAACTTGTCTAGATCGGACAACTTGTCAATTCTGCGCTGGTGACGCCCCCCTTCAAAGGTGGCCTCCAAAAACGCGTCGAGTGCTTGACTGGCAACTTCTTGGGTGGTCACGCGCTGGCCCACGCAGACCACGTTGGCATTGTTGTGCTGGCGGGCTAGTCGTGCCGAGGTAACGTCGTGTACCACGGCCGCCCGAACACCGCTGACCTTGTTGGCTGCTATTGAGATCCCGATCCCGGTTCCGCACACGCAAACCCCCAGCTCGGCAGTACCGTTGGCCACGGCGTTGCCCACGAGAGCACCAAAGTCGGGGTAGTCAACCGACTCGTCGGTGTATGTGCCCAGGTCTACACAGTTGTGTCCCTGGGCCCCGAGGTGGCCCAGCAAAAAATCCTTCAGTGCCCGTCCAGCATGATCTGATCCGAGTGCCACATTCACGACTCCAGTCTAGGGGGATTTGGAGCATCTTAGGAGATTCGCGTCCACGTAATTTCAAGTTGACCAGCTAATGTTGTATGGTATTAATGTCTTATTGACATTTGAATCAGTAAAGGAGGAACCCAGTGGACCCTCGGACCCCGGTAATAGTAGGCGTGGCCCAGACCAAGCGTCGCCCAAGCCCAAGTGACGACCTGGAGAACTTGAGCGAACCGGCCGAGATGATGGCTGAGTGCACAGCCCTGGCCGTTCAGGACTGCGGAGAGGAGGATATCCTCAAGTCGATTACGTCCATTGGAGTCCTGGGAATCCTGTCTTGGGGATATCAAAATCCCGGGGCCATCGTGGCTGAAAAGCTGGGTATTGACGTAAGAGAGTCCATATTGACCACTACCGGGGGAAACGGCCCTCAGATGCTGGTGAATGATGCCGCTCGAAAGATCCAGGCTGGTGAGCTAGACACGGCTCTCATTGTTGGCGCCGAGGCGGTCTACACGAGACTTCTCCAGTCGAGGGCCAACCCACCCGTTCATGGCAAGTGGATTCGCAGAGATCAAGAGACCGCACCTCAAGCCATTCAGATGGGTGAGGACACCCAGGGAAGTGGACCAGCCGAGATGTCCCGAGGCCTGGTGGTCCCTATTCAAATCTACCCGATCTTTGAGAATGCCCTGCGAGCCCGAAAAGGACTGACCATCCCCCAACACGTTGACATGATAGCCAAACTCTGGTCGGACTTTTCAAGGGTGGCCGAGTCGAACCCGTATGCGTGGTCACCTAATTTTGTTGACCCCGTTACTATTGCTACCCCTGGTCCCACGAACCGGATGGTTAGCTTTCCCTACACCAAGCTAATGAACGCCAACATACAAACCGATCAGGCTGCGGCCATTATTATAACATCACTTGGCAACGCAAGATCACTTGGGATCTCGCCAGACAAATTCGTGTTTCCGCTCTCAGGTGCCGAGGCCCATGATCACTGGTTTATATCGAACCGAGATACTCTAAATAGCTCACCCGCACTCAGGCTGGCAAGTTCAACTGCACTCGGGCTTGCCGGGATCGACAAAGACGAACTGGCCCATATCGACTTGTACTCGTGTTTCCCGTCGGCCGTCCAGATTGGAGCTCTAGAGCTTGGGGTCTCAATTGACGACCCATCTAGACCGGTTACGGTCACCGGTGGACTTGGATTTGCGGGGGGTCCAGGCAACAATTACGTTACCCATTCTATTGCGGCGATGGTAGACCGTTTACGGTCAGACCCTGGAACTTATGGGTTTGTCAACGCAGTCGGGTGGTATCTAACCAAGCACGCTGTCGGGGTATACTCAACCCTCCAACCCACCGAGCCGTTTAGGTCAGCTAATGTTCAAGATCAGGTTGATGCCCTGCCCTCTAGAGAAGTTATCGAGGAGTACGTTGGACCGGCCGAAGTGGAGAGCTACACAATTATGTATGACAGGTCTGGAGAACCAGAGCGGTTTGTTGCGGCCACGATTACCCCTGACGGGCCCCGGTGCTGGGTGACATCTAGTGACCCTGAACTTATGTCCCGGGGAGCAACTGAGGAGTTGATCGGGCTCAAGGCAGACATAGTCAGTGGAGGCGAGATAGCTGCCCTTTAGAAACCTGCTGGCTCGTCCCAGGCATTAGATATCTGATCTAGGGATATACTTCCTGACCTTAGGATTCGGGGATACCCACCGGTGACATCTACCACCGTTGAGGCCAACCCGGATTCAGGACTTGTAAAGGTCTGCACGTGTGATCTGTGACCCATGACAACCACGGCCTTCAATCGGTCGTCTCCACCCGGAAATGCTCTGACAATCTCACGAGGGTAACTTAGTGGGGTTTCACCGTGCATGTTTACACTAGTAGCTACTAGTGGACCCACGCGCCCACAAATCTCTTGAACGAGATCACTGGCTGGCACCCTGACCCCGATTGTGTCTGATGATTCCCCCAGGTTCCAGGTTATAGTCGGATTACGATAGTCTACAATTGTTAGGGGTCCGGGCCAAAATGCATTGGCCAACCTCAATAGACCTGGTACCTTTTGAGACGAAAATAGCTTATGTGCCTCAATAATCGATCCTACAAGCACCTGCAAGTTCACATTATCAGGGCGATTTTTTAGTTCAAACAGCCGGTCAGTAGTGCCGGGTACTTTAGGAAGGCAAACCAGACCGTGAACGGTGTCGGTCGGGATCGCCAAGATCATTCCTTGGTTGAGGTAATCAACAATCTGACTCAGGGCACGATCGGACCAGGCCAACAACTCCGGTTCAAGATCTCGATTCCTTCTAACTCTAGCCACGACTCAATAATTACACATGAGATACATGTAGAAAAGATAGCTAAGACTCTGATGACCTCGGTCGCGAACCGACTAAGTACCTGTCTCGACCAGCCAGGTCTTTGCGAATCCCTACCCGTTCAAGGCCCACCGATCTTGCCATGGCTAATACCTGGGGGCCTTGACGTTCACCGATCTCACACGCCAAAGTCCCACCGGGTTTTAGCCACCTCTGGGCACCATAGATCACTTGTTCCAGACACTCTGTACCTTCCTGGCCAGCCACTAGGGCTAACTCAGGTTCAAAGTCGCGCACCTGGGGATCTAGTTCTAGGTAGTCTTGAATAGAGATATAAGGAGGGTTTGAGACGATCAGATCAAAACTAGCTTCATCTCGAATCCCTAAAGAGTCATACCAACTCCCTTGTAGAAATCTCACAACTGAGCCGAATTCTGGACATTGCTCGACAAGGAAGTTGTAGTTTCTCTCGGCAACTTTGATGGCAGGTTGGCTAAGATCGACTCCGAGTACCGATAGGAGATCACGGGTCAGCCTAAACTCCCAAGCAATTGCCAGGGCAATAGCCCCTGACCCGGTCCCCAGATCCAGGACCCTAACCCGTCGTTCAGGCTCGCCGGGTGAGTCAGCGCTCAAGCAGACCCCGTAACGATTGATGCATTCTCGTAGAGTGGCCACAGAAATATCGACCAGTAATTCGGTCTCGGGGCGAGGTATGAGAACTGACGGGTCCACGCAAAGTTCTAACGACCTAAACTGCCAAGTCCCCAAACAGTACTGAAGAGGCTCTCCCGATTGTCTCCGGTTAAGTGTCTCGACAAATTCGGCTGCCTGTTTGGCCGTGGGTATCTCCTCGGCCAGGTGAGCCCACGTAAGATCGTCTCGCCCAAGGCACTTTTCCGCTATCCAGACAATCTCCCGATTAGGAATGCCCATATTGAGTCGTCCAACTAGTTCTCCCAGGCTGAGGCCTTGGCAAATCGGCAACCCAGATTTCTCAAGCGTCATCGGTGACTGGCTCACTTATCTTGAGTGGATATCTAGCTAACCGGAGCTTAGCGACGAACCGTCTGACTGGGCTAACTGCTTGGATTTCTCATCGGCCAACAAGGCATCTGAGAGTTCATCGAGCTCACCCAACAGTACCCGGTCCAGCTTGTAAAGGGTCATCCCAATACGGTGGTCGGTTACCCGGTTATCCTTGTAGTTGTACGTTCGGATCTTCTCAGACCGGCCCCCCCCTCCGACCTGGTTCTTTCTATCGGCTGATCTCTCAGTAGCCAGTTTTTCGGTCTCGTACGCAAGGAGCCTGGCAGCCAAGACCTGCATTGCTCGGGCCCGATTTTGGAGTTGGCTCCTCTCATCTTGCATGGCTACAACAATTCCAGTTGGGAGATGAGTTATTCTCACGGCCGAGTCGGTTGTGTTGACGGACTGACCCCCGGGTCCGGCAGAACGGTAGATGTCGATCTTGAGATCCTTGTCGTCAATTTGAACCTCAAGTGGGTCTGCCTCTGGCAGGACGGTAACGGTTGCAGATGACGTATGAATTCTTCCCTGAGACTCGGTCACCGGAACCCGCTGAACCCGGTGTGGGCCGCCCTCGTGTTTCATGCGCGCCCAGGCCTCTTGCCCGTCCAGGATAAAACTGACCTTGTCAAAGCCCCCTCGGTCGGAGTCCACAGAACCCATTAGCTCGACCTTCCAACCCTTTCGGTCAGCAAAGCGCAGGTACATATCAAATAGGTCTTTCGCGAACAGTCTGGCCTCTTCTCCACCTTCGGCACCAGCTATCTCAACAATGACCCTCTTTGAGTCGTTGGGGTCTTTCGGCAGCAATAACGACTTTAGAGCCCCTTCAATTTCCTCAATATGACCCTCGGCCTCGTCTAATTCAGAGCGGACAAGGTCGCGTTCGGCACCGGAACTTTCAGAGAACAGTTCCTTGGCAATCTCCAGGTCTCCTAATGCCCCTTGGTATGCGTGGTAGGCCTTAACTATCTGATCAAGCTCCTTGTGCCGCCTTGAAAAGGATCTCAACTTGTTGGGATCTGAGATTACCTGACCATCAGACAGCATTGTAACAACCTGATTGAACTCACCTTCTAGGTCTTGCAGGCGGGCTAGGGTTTGCGGGTCGAGCATCTCTAAGCAATCAGCTCTAGGGCGAAACTATGTCGAACTTGACCTCGACAACAATGGCTCGGTCAAAATTGAAACTATCATTTACTAGACTTTCAGGCGCGACCAACCGCTGGCATTTCACGAGGACTAAAAACGACTAACTAAGCGCCTGGGGCGACTTTTGGTTTTTTAGTTCTAGAACCGTATCGCTTCTGGAATCGCTCGACGCGACCGCCGGTGTCTACGAGCTTTTGCTTGCCAGAATAAAACGGGTGGCACTCATTGCACAGTTCCACCTTCAGGAGATCTTTGGTGGAGCGCGTGGTGAAAGAGTTGCCACACGAACACGTCACGGTGGCCTCTATGTAGTGAGGGTGAATGCCTTCTTTCATTACCCTGCCAATTCTAATCGAAAAGTCGGCATTTTGGCTAACTGGCCAGCTGGGCCGTAGGCAGACTGATCGGACGACGTGCCTGGTAAATAGCCATTTTTTCCTATCCTTGGAAAATATATTTACATTTGAATATATTTCTGTACACTAGTTCTATCGGTTGACTGTTTTGGGGGATGGATTACCGGACACGTTGACTTATTTTGTTCGGCTCGGCGGACAAGTCTCGTTATATCAGTTTGAGAATCTTAGGTCTATGAGGCAAGGGGTAACCCAGGTCCGGAATGGGAGGCTCGGTGTCCAACAATGGGCTAGCAGGGAAGATTGGGGTTGTTATAGTAGACGACCATGCACTTGTAGCAGAAACCTTGGCCGCGATGTTCAAAGACAAAGATGATTTTGAACTCCTAGGGACTGCTGGGTCAGTATCCGAGGCAATTCAACTTGCGGAGTCGGCCAAACCCGACGTGGCTATCATCGACTACCACCTCCCTGACGGAAACGGGTTGGATATTGCAAAGGCAATCTCACAGGATAACCCGGATATAAAACTACTCATGTTGACTGGGTCTGCAGAGACTAGAGTATTTGGGGATGCCGTAGACATTGGTTTTACTGGGTTTATCACCAAGGACATGGCCGTTGGTGACCTACTAGTGGCTGTCCGAAAGGTTTACTCAGGCGGCATTCACATGCCCGCCGAACTCTTAGAAACACTGTTGCCGAGAATGAGACGGGGGTATAAGGGACTCGGCTCTGACATGACTGAACGAGAAAGGGAAGTCCTGGTACTCTTGTCCCAAGGGCAAACAACCCGACAGATCGCTGACAAGTTGGTTCTAAGTCAACACACCGTCCGAAACCATATACAAAATATACTGGTGAAACTCCAGGCACACTCTCAACTAGAGGCCGTATCCATTGCAATCCGGGAGCGTATCATCGAGTCACCGTGACAAGAGACAATCCCACCACTAATCGAGAAAATATCGAATCATTTTTCAAAAATACTAGTCAGCTCTTAGCCGAGGCGAATAGCCATTCGAGGGTTCAAGAGATTGTTCGAACCGCCGCCCGGAGGTTGTGCGAGGCTGATGGGGCGGCCTTTGTATTACGGGACCAAGACCAGTGCTTTTATGTTGACGAGGACGCAATCAGCCCTCTCTGGAAAGGCCAACGCTTCCCAATTGTGAACTGCATTAGTGGTTGGGCTATGTTGAACAGGCAGTCCACTTCTATTCCAAATATCTTCGAAGATTCTCGCGTTCCGGTGGATGCTTACAGGCCAACCTTTGTTCGAAGCTTACTCATGGTGCCAATAAATAGAGCTGACCCTATAGGTGCAATAGGTATCTACTGGGCAGACCAGCATGTAACAACCCAAGATCAAGTTGATATAGTTGAGAGGCTTGCCGAGGTCACTTTCGATGCCATAGTCCGAGTTGGTCTTGAGAGTATCCCTGAAGACCCCCTCCCGCAAGAGATTCGGTCCAGTCTTGCTGAACAAGAAAGTTCCAGCCAGAGCGCCACGGCCCACACCAAACTAGAATCAGTACTCTCACAAGAAGATCTTGCCAGAGATCTTCACGATACTGTCTTGCAGAGGATATTTGCCACCCTAATCATCCTTCAAGATGCCAAGAGTCAAAATATAGACGAGGAACTTGAGAGTAAACTCAACACCTGCGTGCACCATCTAAACACAGCCATAAGAGAGCTTCGCGGGGTAATTTTTGGTCTTGAGTACGGTCACAAGATATTGGGCCAACGCCACAATAAAGTACTCGGTCTTGCAGCTGAGTTTGCCAGATTATCTGGAATAGTTCCGAGCGTGAATGTCGAGTTCAATCTCGAATTACTTGACGAGGGTAGCTTTGATGACCTGGTCTCAGTCACCCGGGAGCTTCTATCAAACGTTGCCCGCCACGCACATGCTGACGAGTGCACTATGTCAATCTATGTAGTCGAAGACCATATGTGTCTCGAGATCACTGATAATGGAAGAGGTTTCAGTTCCGATCACGAAATTGGGAATGGGCATCGTAATGCTAGGACCAGGGCCCAGGCTCACTCGGGCAGCTTTGAGGTAAGTACGCGAGACGGATCAGGCACTAGATCACTGTGGAGGATACGGGTAACTTTCTAAGGGAACCAACGCTTCGGCAGGGTTCAAAACCCTAGGTATTGGACGGTGAAGGTCCCTTTGCAATATCGGCCAAGAACTCGTCGTTGGACACCGTTGACTTCATCTTATCCATTAGCAATTCAAGACCGGGGGCGTTTGTTCCGTCTTGGGCCAGGGCGTTTAAGACCCGTCGTAACTTCCAGACCTGCTGGAGCTGAGAACGGTCAAATAGGAGTTCCTCGTGCCGGGTTGACGAGGCATTGACGTCGATAGCCGGATACAACCTGCGCTCAGCAAGCCTTCGATCTAAGCGAAGTTCCATGTTGCCAGTACCCTTGAACTCCTCAAAGATAACCTCATCCATCTTTGACCCAGTTTCGACGAGAGCGGTGGCCAAGATAGTTAGAGATCCACCTTCCTCTATGTTTCTGGCGGACCCAAAGAACTTCTTGGGTGGATAAAGGGCCCCAGAGTCAACCCCACCAGACATGATTCGCCCGGTAGCCGGTTGGGCTAGGTTGTAGGCCCTAGCTAGTCGGGTAATCCCGTCGAGAATAATAACCACGTCCCGCCCGGTCTCCACCAACCTTCGAGCTTTCTCAATTGCAAGTTCAGCTACAGCGGTGTGCTCCTCGGTTGGTCGGTCAAACGTCGAGGCAACTACCTCTCCTTTTACCGACCGCCTCATGTCGGTAACTTCTTCCGGACGCTCGTCTACCAGGAGAACCATGAGATGAACCTCGGGATTATTAGCCTCTATAGACTGAGCGATCTGCTTGAGAACAGTCGTCTTACCAGCTTTAGGGGGTGACACAATAAGTCCACGCTGTCCCTTGCCAATGGGACTTAGCAGGTCAACAATGCGAGACGTCATGTTGTTTGGATCGCCCCGCATCTCTAACTTGAGCTTTTCATCGGGAAATAGTGGAGTTAGATCTTCGAATCTAGGGCGACCTAGCGCCTCATCTGGATCAAGCCCACTTATCTTGTCAACCCTTAGTAGGGCAGGATACTTCTCATTGGATGCTGCCGGCCTACAGGCGCCTTGAATCAAGTCCCCTTTGCGCAGCCCAAATTTTCTCACCTGGCTAATTGAAACGTACACGTCGTCAGAACTAGGAAGGAAAGCCCTGGTTCTAAGAAACCCGTAACCCTCGTCTCTAAGGTCAAGGTAGCCCTCAACATCTACTAGTTCACCCGTAAAGGGTACCTCGGGACTACCTGAACCCTGACCCTCTCGCGGACCACGATCTCGGCCACGGCGTCGTCGTGACTTCCTATTAGACCCGTCGGCTTGTTGGTGGCCCTGTCCAGATCCACCGCCACTCTGCCCAAATCCCGACTCTTGAGAGGTTCTATCTCCGTGGGACCCATTGGACTCTCGTTGAGCCCTTTGAGAACTAGAACTCCCCGATGCCTGTGAACTGTTCGACGTAGAATCTCCCTCTAGTTCAACAGCTGTCGCAGAGGATCTAATAACTTTTGTGTCATTGGGGGCTTTCCCGTTGGAAGCACCGTTGGTTGGCAAGCTACTATCAGCCGAAGATTTGGCAGGTGCCCCACTAGAACCATTTGACTCTGCGCCAGAGAGAATGTTCGAGATGATATCGGACTTGGTGTGGCGCGTGGCGACTTTTACCGACATAGCATTAGCAATTGCTTGAAGCTCATCTCGTGACTTGCGTTCTAAGACAGAACGATCAAGTTGCTGTTCAGGACTCAATTGAATACCTCACTTTTTATTATATTTCCCACGAACCTAAGTTGAGTGAACCAAGAGCTTTACAACTACTTACGTATATCTCGCAGTAGGTTTGATTCCCGCTCCCGAGTCACGTGGGGCACCGTCAGCAGCGACCGGCAATTTGACAGAATATCTCAAGGTAACTCTGCCACAGAGTCATGTGTTTGCGTGACAGGTTGGTGATTTGAACTCAAATGATACGTCTTGTTTCAAGCTCAACCGTGCACTTGCTATCCTATTTTACACTGCCAACTTTGGCAAACTGAGATTTATTGAATCCTCCCCCATCTAAATGAAGGGGGCCTTTCGCCTTGTAGGGAATCACAAATCTGTTCGAGCATTGTGGAAAACCGCAGTCAGACCTGCATTTCTTCCAAGACGGCTGAAAGGGTCGCCTCAACCACCTTAGGGGGTTCAATTTGACTAATGGCTATATCGGGATCCTTGAGTCCGTGTCCGGTGAGCACGCAAACCACCGTCGTACCGGGCTCTACTCCGACCTTGAGCAGTCCGGCTACACTGGCTGCCGAGGCTGGCTCGCAAAAAACTGACTCTTGGGTGGCGAGGAATCGATAAGCCTCTAAGATCTCGTCGTCACGGACCAGTTCAATCATCCCTCCGGACTGCTGAGCGGCTTCTGTAGCCCCACCCCAAGAGGCCGGATTGCCGATCCTAATGGCCGTGGCCACGGTTTCAGGGTTTTCTATTGGATATCCAAGTACAATTGGCGCAGCCCCGGCAGCTTGAAATCCACACATCTTTGGAAGTTTTTTTGCCAGTCCCTTACTTTGATACTCCTTGTATCCGGTCCAATATGCGGTGATATTTCCTGCATTGCCTACCGGGATAAAGTGATAGTCGGGGCTGTCGCCCAATACATCTACGATCTCAAACGAGCCCGTCTTCTGGCCCTCAAGTCGGTATGGGTTGATCGAGTTTACCACGGTAATGGGTTCTTTGGCCGCTAGCTCTCGAACTATGTTTAGCGCCTGGTCGAAGTTCCCACGTAGCTGTAGGACCTTAGCCCCGTGTATGAGTGCCTGGGCCAACTTACCCAGGGCAATATGACCTTGCGGAATAATTACCAGACAGGTCAATCCGGCACGGGCCGCATAGGCCGCAGCTGAAGCCGACGTGTTGCCAGTAGATGCGCACACCACGGCATGGGACCCACTGTTGAGGGCTTGAGTCATCGCCATGGTCATCCCTCGATCTTTGAAAGATCCAGTGGGATTTAGCCCTTCAAATTTCAGGTACACGTTGGCCCCGACCCGGTCCGATAGTCTAGGAGCCGCAATCAAGGGTGTCCCACCCTCTAAGAGGGTTACAACGTGATCACTTTCTTCTACCGGCAAAAATTCCCGGTACTCTTGAATGATTCCCTTCCAAGCGCGCATTACAGGTTGTCGTCGTCCATAACTCTTAGAAGATTACCAACTTTCTTCACCGGACCCGCTGCTGTTAACCGGTCTAGAGTCTTTGCAAGGTCAATCTCAAGTGCGCGGTGGGTCAGAAATACCAGGTGTGCTTCAGAACCAAGCCCTAGTTGTTCCATTGACCTAATCGACACGTTGTTTTCACCAAATATCCCGGCAACCATTGCTAAAACACCAGGCCTGTCATCAACGTCAATGGACAAGAAGAATTGCGAGGAAAGTTGAGAGTTCTCCACCAGTCTGGCTGGAGGAGACAGTTTTATCCTTCCCGAACTGTTCTTGGTTAGATTGTGGGCAGCATCGACAATGTCTCCTAGCACGGCCGCAGCGGTCGGAGGTCCTCCAGCCCCGCGACCATAAAGCATCATCTCTCCAACCAGGTCACCCTTGAGAAAAACCGCGTTGAAGGATCCACGCACTCCGCTCAAGGGATGATCCTTGGGTATCATGGCAGGAACAACCCGAACCGATATGTCTCTAGATCGGTCAAGACCACCTTGAGGGTCCCGTGAGTCGGTCGGGCCTAAGCCAGCCTCTGCCACGGCCAATAGTTTGATCGTGTACCCGAGACGGTCGATAATTGCAAAGTCCTTGGAGTCAATCTTTGAGATCCCCTCCACGTAGACGTCGGATTTTCTAACGACCTGCCCAAAAGCTATCGTGGCCATGATCGCGGCCTTAGCCGCCGAGTCGTGACCATCCACATCCGCACTCGGGTTGGCCTCGGCAAAACCGAGGCGCTGTGCCTCGCCTAGAGCAGCTTCGTATGTGGTTGCGTTTTCGCACATGCTAGTCAAGATATAGTTGGTTGTCCCGTTTACGATCCCCATTAGAGACGTAATATGATCGCCAGCCAGGGACTCTCTCAGGGCGCGGACCAGCGGAATCGCTCCTGCCACGGCGGCCTCGCACAGCAGATCAACCCCCCCCTCAAAGGCTACCTGGTAGAGCTCAGTCCAGCATTCGGCTAGTAGCTCCTTGTTGCCTGTTACGACCGGCTTGCCTGCTCGCAGGGCCGAAGACACGAGTTCTCTGGCCGGATCTAGTCCTCCGATCAGCTCAACTACCAGATCCACGTCTGGATCGCCAACCACTGAAAACGGGTCATCAGTCAGCTTGGTACTGGTTGGCAACCCAGGGCGGTCCTTGACCTTATCTCTTACGGCAACCATCGAAAGCACCAAATCCACCCCGGTCTTCTCTCGAATATTGTCTCGATCTCGATCGATAGCCTGGACAAGGGCTAGCCCAACGTTTCCACAGCCCAACAATCCAATTTTCATGAAATTACCAGCCACCTTTGTCCACTTTGGCTTGGTTGGCTCCATATAAAGTGCCCTATTGCCACCTAGGCAAAGTTAGTTGTATCTGGCCGACGACGCACGTCTAGCTATAAGACCTGCTCGTTCCTGTGCGCTTTAGAAAGGCAGGCCTGTGAATAAGCCATACTGGACCAAGCAGGTGAGTTGAAATTCGACCAGCAAAAATGTCCGAAACTACGGAAATAGAGGAGGCTGAGCAGAGCAAAATCTCTTTGATTTAGGGGGTACTCTAATACCATTCTTCTTGCGTTGGGTGTACCATGAGATTTGAACCCGGACACCGAAGTCTCCGGGCAAGTTTCCGAGGAGGCCGACTCTAAGTGGGCGAGAGCCAACTTTCAAACATCATGACCAAGTCCTTGCTTGCATACGTGGCAAGGGTTGGAGGCGATGACAAAGTTTCCGAAGCCCTAGAACTAGCCGGGGAGTCACGCCCGCTCCAGGAACTAAATGACACCTCCAAGTGGAGTTCTTATGACCAGGTTCACTCTTTGTTCAGTGCTGCCGCCTTAGTCATGCATGATCACGAAATAGGCAAGTGGGCTGGCAGGGAACTCGATCTCGCAAAAGACTCTCCCGGAATTGCCTCACTGTTAACTTCCATGAGTTCGCCTCACGATGCAATAAAACTTGCGTCTCAGATTGCGGCAAAATCTACCACCGTGACCGATATGGAAGCCGTTGAGATCGCAGGCAACTCCGCGCTTGTGTCAGCTATCACCATGCCCCCGATCACGCGTGACAAAATATTTTGCGACTACACGGCACAGGTTCTGACAAGACTCCCCACCCTGTTTGGGTTAGACGAGGCCGACGTTATAGAGATTGAGTGCCAGACTAGAGGCGACCGCCGGTGTCTCTATAGGGTACTGTGGATGGACGCTCTTGAACTGGAGGGTGATCCAGACCGTCAGATTCAGTATCTAAAAAATCAGATCAAGGCATTGAATTCCAGGGTCGAATCACTTGAGGTAGCTTCTGCTGATTTAGTTTCTACGGCTGATATCAGCTCGGTGCTCCAGACCATAACGGTGAGGGCCTCCACTGCGGCTCAAGGCCAAAAATACCTACTCGTGGCCAGGCTCCCGGGAGATGGGGAACTTCGTATCCATAGAGTTGGATTTTCTGAGGCCGAAGCCCGAGTGAGGGCGGCAGAAATCTTGGATCACGATATTACTGTCGAATGCCAGGAAAGACTAGTCGTGGAGGTATCTTCACCTCGACATAACTTTGGTCGGTTAGCCGTGTTCTTTCCACCCGGATATAAATTTCTACCTCACGAACTTAGACAACTAAAAGCCTACGCCGGACACGCTGCTGCTGCACTAGAAGTTGCGGCAGTCATGGAGGAGCTCACCGAGCGCTCGAATGCACTTGGTTCTACCCTTGACCTGGCCACTAGACTGGCGCAGGCTACAAGCCATCAAGAGGTGTGTGTGGTTCTCAACGAGTCGATCGCCCGAATATTTGGTTGTGTATCCGCTGCGTTCATCTCTTGGATCCCAGAAGATCAGGTGTTTGTCCGGTCTTGTCGCAGGTCAAGCGAATTAGAGAATTTTTCAAGCTACGCAACGGCGACAGAAGTATTCGGTGGCTCTCCCGGCAAGCTCTATCCGTCCATGCGCTCACCCCAGCTAGCTTACAGGCTGTGCAAATCACCCGAGCCATTTGCAGTTGAGTCTCATAATGTTGACGTTGCCCTTGGTGGGCTTTTGGCGATGGGCGAACTCAGCTCGGCAATAATCTCCCCGATTATCTCTCAGGGAGAGTTATTCGGGGTTCTGCTAATCGGCCCTGGGCATGACAATCTCCCGCCGAGTCTTCGGCTTATCTCCGACGGGAATGTGAGAGATCAACTGGTCGGGGTTGCAAACATTGCAGCACCTGCCCTTAGAAACGCCCGGCTCCTTGAAAAGGTCGAGTATGAGGCCTTGCATGATCCAATCACCTCTCTACCAAATACCCGCCTTCTTCAAGATGAGATCGTGCGTGCCCTCTCTCATGCTGAGCGCGAAAATCACAAGTCTGCGGTGCTGTTTGCTGACTTGGACAATTTTTCTTCAGTAAATGACTCAGTTGGCCACGTGGTCGCTGACGACGTACTTCGGGCGGTTGGCCTAATACTTCGTTCAGCAGTCCGGAGAGGAGATGTCGTAGCTCGTCTAGCTGGTGACCAGTTTGCTATTGTCCTTCCCAAAATTCGAGACCTAGACGACGCACAAGTTGTTGCCAAGAAGATTGTTTCGGCGTTTTCGAGTCCATTTCAAGATTTCGAGACGACCATTTCAGTTTCTGTAAGTATCGGAGTTGCGGTCTTCCCAGAGCACGGGCGCAGCTATGATGAACTGTTGGGCCATGCCGACTTGGCGATGCGCCAGGCGAAGTCCCGGGGTGGCGATCAGATAAAACTATTTCAGCAGGTGACGTCCTCTGATGGATAAAACTTGATGAATTCGCTCTAACCAGGTCCATCGGAGGAGTCGATATTAATGGCACTCCGTGTAAAAAGTAAGAATTTCCTGCACTGACCTGGAAAACAATAATCGTCGCCACGAGGTGGGCAGCAATATTGAAATAACCCTTACCTAATTGGACTAGAGATTACGGAACCCGTATTCAGATATAACCTAAGACGATAAGTTATTGTCGCCGTGCCCAGAGATAAACGTCGGTTTCACTGTAGCCGTCTGGTCCTGGTTCCTTGACCAGCTCGGCAAGCTCAATAATTTCGACTATTTCTGTAATGCCCGCAACGGAGTCCTGGATTCGTTCTATTGTATATAACTTGTCGGAATCTGGCGGTCCGGTTCGACCCAAGTCTTTCAAGTGATGTCCGGTTACAAATAGGTGTCCCTGACTCTTGAGCATCTGTGCACACAAAGTAAAGAACTCGGTTCGAGCTGGCTCGACTAGGTGGATGTTTGCAACAACGACCAAGTCCACTGGTTCGTCGGGCGAGTAAGCCAAGATGTCTTGGTTTACAGTTATCAGGCTCACACCTATTTCCCGAGCCCGACTCTGGGCCTGGTCGAGCCCAACACTTGAGGCATCGACCCCAGTTACGGCCCAGCCTCGTGAGGCCAACCAGATTGCGTTGCGGCCCGGTCCACAGCCCAGGTCGACACACGTTCCAGGGGAAAGTTCGCCGGCCAACTCAACTAACTTCCTATCGGGTTCCTCTGGCCAGGGGAACTCGGCAAATCGGCAGTCCCACATCTGTTGAGCCTCTCGGGCCTGTTGGCTCCGAAGTGATTGGTTCTGACGATCGAAGTTGTCTGATTTTTTCTGAATGTTCATGTCTGATACGAACTTAGTTCTATCACCGCGATAGCTTCCACATGCTACATATTGGTTGTGAAAAGCGCACGAGGGCAACTTCATGTAGTATTTACCCTTACGTGACAAACAAGGTCGATCTACCAGGAAAGGTATACATGGAGCAAAATAAGACTGAGCAACGAAACTGGCTTTCGCCAAAGGGAGGAGTTGTAAGACTTGGGGGGGTGCTCCTCGCATGTGCCTTGGTACTCATGGGTTGCTCATCTAGCCCGTCGAAACCCAAGAGTCACCCTACCACGACCTCCACAACCGAGTTTCGAGCTACCGTGCAGTCGGCTACTATCTCTCCATACGGCCAGGTACTCACGAACGCGTCAGGAATGACTCTATACATGTTGTCGGGTGACACCTCTACGACAAGTATATGTAGTACTCAATGCGCTGCGATCTGGCCTCCACTAACCGTGTCAAGTACGCCAATTGCGGGATCTGGCATTATTCAAAAACTCTTGGGAACTATTACAAGGACCGATGGCACCAAGCAGGTCACCTACAACGGCCATCCGCTTTACACCTTTATTCAGGACAAATCCCCCGGGCAGGCCAATGGCCAGGGAATCAATCACTTCGGGGGAATCTGGAACGTAATGAGTCCCGAGGGCAGTCCTATAACCACGGCCCCCCCGGCGTCTTCAACTACGTCGCCCTCAGCCTCGTCAGCTCCGCCAATCGCCCCATCGGCTACCCGAATTCCGCCTGCCAGCCCGTCACAGATTTCGTCTTCCGCAACGGGAAGTCCCCAGGCACCCCCCACAACCCAACCCACCACTACGACAACAAAGGCTCCCAGTAGCTCCACGACATACACCTACTAAGAGGGCTTGGCTGTCCCGACAGGCGACGTCACTGGTGGGCATCTAGGTAAATGCAAGAGAAGGCCTCTATAGTGGGGTCTTACCCAATAACTTGCTTATTGACTCAATAGTCAATAAGCTTGACTAGGTAGTCAGTATTTCGGAGATAGCCACAAGAGTGGGCTGTTCCCGGGACCTGGCCACTGCCAACCAAGCCCAACTCCAACAAAAAGTTTGGCACCTAGAACAAGGGGGACATATGCCCGCAACCGTATGTGAACTGCTCAACATCGAGTATCCAATCCTCGCATTTAGCCACTGTCGAGACGTGGTAGCAGCGGTTACCAACGCCGGAGGGATGGGGGTATTAGGGGCCGTAAGTCATACCCCAGACGCCCTGGAAATTGAGCTCAAGTGGATAGAAGAGCAGGTCGGTGCCAAACCATTCGGGGCTGACGTGCTCATTCCAGCCAGCCTGGGCGGCATCGGGGATCTTACCTCGCAAGACCTTCAAGCCTTTTTGGCCCAGGTTGATTTCAACACTTTGTTCCCCGCCGAGCAGAGAGAGTTTTTGGCGGGGCTCCTAGACAAGTACGAGGTTCCCCAGATTACCGACCACGACGGATACGGTGGAGACCTGGGGAGACTCTCTCTACCGACAACCCTTGCCGAGATATCCATGTCGCATCCGATCAAGCTAATTGCGAGCGCGCTTGGTCCCCCACCGCACTCTCTAGTACAAGATGCCCACGACCGGGGGATCTTGGTTGTCGCCTTGGCCGGGACACGTGAACACGCCATTGTTCAAAAGGCCGCCGGGGTAGACATTATTGTCGCCCAGGGTACTGAAGCCGGTGGCCATACCGGTGAGATCGGGACCATGGTTCTGGTTCCCGAGGTGGTCGATGCTGTCCATCCCACTCCAGTACTTGCCGCAGGAGGTATAGCAACCGGTCGTCAGATGGCCGCCGCTATGGCCCTTGGTGCACAGGGGATCTGGACCGGATCGGTTTGGCTAACAACTGAAGAGGCCGAAACGCATCCAGTTGTCAAGCAAAAGATGATTCAGGCCTCCTCTCGTGACACGATACGTTCGAAATCTCGGACCGGAAAACCGGCGAGACAACTCAAATCTGCTTGGACGGACGCCTGGGAAGGGCCAGACAGTCCCGGATCACTTCCGATGCCTATGCAACCACTACTTGTCGATGAAGCCTTGGCTAGAATCGACCACTTTGCTTCCTCTGGACATGAGGGTGCAACCGAGTTGGCCAACTACTTCGTTGGACAAGTCGTCGGGTCGCTCAAGTCGATAAAGCCAACTCGCCAGGTCTTTATGGACATAGTCACCGAGTACGTCGATACGGTTGCCGACTTGGCCTCAGGCCTTGATTAGCTTTTGATCACCCGACCGGCTGGTCGACTTGACAAGCAGGCCGGTTACATTCAAGTGGATATCCGGTTCAACTTTGATACTATTGCGTCATGCTGTTCATAGTTGGATTCTTGCTTGGAATAATCGTCTGCCTTGTGGCCGGATACTTTCTAAGCTCGGGATATCGCAAAGGAGTGTCTAGGACTCAGCGAGATCTAGTCCAGGCCAACGCACAAATTGAGGCTCAAGAAAGGCTAAATCAGCTCGCAATTAGCCAGGCTAAAGAGGTCTTTGAAGAAAAGATAGACAAAGTTGCAACCCTGGCAACCCAAGAACTATCTCGCCAAACCAAGGACCTTCTAGAATCTGCCCAGGCGAGCGCTGATAGTGCGTTCAAATTGCGCTCTGAATCAATTACCCAGTCAGTAAAGCCGGTAACTGACCTATTGGCTAAACTTCAAGAGCAGATAGCGGCTTCCGAACTGCAAAGTGTTAGTATGCAGACCTCAATTCAGTCGCTTACCGAGGCCGAGTTGGGACTTCGAACACAGACTAACTCCCTCGTAGAGGCCCTTCGCTCTAATACCTCCCGGGGTAGATGGGGCGAGATCCAGCTCAGACGGGTAATCGAGCTGGCCGGGATGCTTGAGAACTGTGACTTTGTGGAGCAAAAATCTACCGGTGGCCCAGGGGGAGGTCGACCTGACGTCTCGGTTCGACTACCTGGGGGTGGGACTATACCTATTGATGCCAAGTTTCCATTTGACGCTTTTGATAAAGCTATTGAAGCAAAATCTGACGGCGAGAAGCTAGCGTTTCTTGAGGCTCACGCAAAGGCGGTGCGCGGTCACATAAGTCAGCTCGGATCAAAAGAGTACTGGAAAGATTTAGAGGGACCTGAGTTTGTAGTGGCCTTCTTCTCCCCTGAGGCAATCCTGACAAGCGCCTATGAGTCCGATACAGAACTAATAGAGTACGCCGCCTCCAAGAAGGTTCTCTTAGCAACCCCGATAACTCTCATCGGACTACTCAAGGCTGTTGCCTATCACTGGTCACAACACTCCATGCAGGTCAACTCGAACCAGATACTTACCTTGGGCAAAGAGCTCTATGATCGGTTAAGCATGGTAGCAGCTAAGGTAGCAAAGCATACCAAACAACTTGACGCGGCCGTTAGCTCCCACAACGAGATGATTGCCAGTTTTGAGTCCCGACTTTTACCGGCTGCAAGGCGAATGAACGACCTCGGGATCAACTCTGAAGAAATTGACTATCCAACTTCAATAGACACCATGGGGCGGCAACTAAACGCTAGTGAATTTCGTGATCCAGTTGAGTAGTTCCCTAGACAGCCTGTCGTTCCACTGGTTCGTCGCTGAAAACCTCACACGAGGCCTCTTCCAATGACTTACCCATCGGCTCTGGTAGGGCAATGATGGTCAACAGGGCTCCAAGTACCGATACGACGGCCATAATACCCATGACTCCGCTAAGCCCTATCGACCTGAGTAGGTGGGGAACCATAAGGGCTCCAATGAAAGCTCCCATCTTCCCAGCGCCAGCTGAGATCCCGTCTCCCATCCCTCTGACAGACGTAGGAAAAATCTCTGACGGGTAAACAAAGGTGGTCTGGTTTGGGCCGTACTCAATAAAGAAGTAGCTGATCGAGAACAGGGCTAAGAAGATGGCCACGTTGGACGAGACACCCGGGACAAGCCAGATTAACCCAAACGCTAACGCCATAATCAAGAATCCCTGAATTTGAATTGACTTTCTCCCCTTCCGGTCCATCATGCGGACCGCAACCCAGTACCCCGGAAAGGCAGCTACCGCAAATATGGCCAATGAGATGAGTGTGTGAGAGAGCAACGTCCCCCCGGGCTGAAGTTTCTTGAGAATAAGCGGGCTCGAGACCGAGTTCCCATAGAAGGCAATATCCATTAGGAACCAGCAGCCAGCCGTACCAATGAGCCGGGTTAGAAATGGCTGATCCGTCAATCTGACCTTCACCGCTCGGGTTAGTCCTGCGCCAGGCTTAGAGGCTTGGTCTTGGATGCTAGCCGAGCTGTCACCACTACTTGTATTTGTTGAGTCGTCACAGCTCACAATTGGGTTTGAGTCGGTTACCCAGGCCACTGCAGTCCTGGCCGAATCCTCATCCCCTTGGATGTTTAACGAAAACCTTGGAGTCTCTTTAATCCTCCTACGTAGATAGACCACTGACGCGGCCGGAATGGCACCAAAACCAAGCATCAACCGCCAGGCAAGTCCGTGAGAAACTCCGGCTGATAAAAAGATCGATGCCATCAAGGGTCCAGCCAGTAGACCGAGGCCCTGCATGGCAAACACCGTTCCAACCAGCTTTCCCCGTGACTTACGGTTTGCGTACTCGGAGGTAATAATCGCGGACGTCGCGTAGTCCCCGCCCACTCCGTAACCAACCAGGAGCCTGAACACGAACAGAGAAGTAAAATTCCACGCAAACGCACATAGAATAGCTCCGACAACTAGAATCGAGATCTCAACCCCGTACATCTTCTTGCGACCCAGTTTGTCCATTAGCCGACCGAAGGTAAGGGCTCCTGCTACCGAGGCCAAAAGGGAAGCCGCATTTAGAAATGATATCTGGTTGGTATTTAGGTGAAAGATGGGAGTTAGAAGAACCGTGACCGTGCCGATAATAAAAAGGTCATACGCGTCGGTGAAAAACCCCATCCCAGCTGTAAAGACGGTGAGCCAGTGCTTCCTACCTACCTCGGCCTCGTCTAGGGTCCGGTGAAGGTCGGTTATTGATGACGGCCTCTCAGTTATGGTCATCCGCGAAGGCACCTCTCTCTCATGGTCCTTATTCCCGCCAGCCTTCTCCGTCTCTTGGATCAGGGGAGCGGGTTCCTACATGGACAACTCTATATTCCATAGGTAACGGGGCTCTGACATGTAGGTGTCTCAGGAGGTACCAATAGATGAACAGGACATGAACAATAAGTTAACTCGAATGCAGATTAAAGAGCTGGTGAATTTTGGTAGCTTCCCCATGTTCTCTTTATATAAGTTACATATTGGATCGCGAAAATCTCAGATTTGGTAAAATTTCGAACATGTCATTGCAGAGTCTGTAAGGGGAGTCGAAATTGAATACTCTTTGCAAGAAAAGTGAGGCCGTGGAAAGAATTTCACCCCCGAGTCGAACCGGCAGGTCCCGGTACCTGGTTCGAAGAGTTTCCTCGGCAATTGCAGTTGGGGTACTCATTATTCTCGGTTTGCTCCCGGTATTTCAAAGTGAAGCTGCAGCAGGGATGACTTTCTTACTTCTCAGCCAGTCATCAAATTCACCTGGGGCAACTGCCAACTATACCTTTAGCCTGACCACTTCTGCTACCGGTGCTCTGGCTGCGGGATCTGGCACTATAACCCTTACTGCCCAGTTCGGGATGGTCTTCTCCAATCAGCCCTCGAACTACACGATAAGTACTGGAGGAGGTCCTCAGGCTACCCAATCTGTAATCCTGTCCAACGGGGGAGAAAAAGTCGTAATCACTACTCCTGTTGCAATTGGAAACTCAAGTCCTCTTACGCTAGTTGCGAACGGGGTTATCAACCCTCCAAATGGCTCATATTCCATCACGGGAAACACGAGTTCGGACACCACGCCAGTTGGACTTTCAGGGGGTCCGATACCTATTTATACTTCAATTTCTTGGGCTGGGTCGCCAAATATTTCAGACACTCAAGTAGCAGCTAGCGGGGCCAACTACTCGCTTAATTTTGACACGTCAACCAACGGGGCACTTTTTGGTTCGGTGGATACAATTACGATCGCGTTTCCGTCTGGAACGACACCGCCGTCTTCGCCATCTAGTTATTTTGTCAACTACGTCCCGGTTTTGTCAGCACCGACTATATCTGGACCTTCAGCGACAATAACTGTTCCAGAGTATGGATTTATCGGCGGATATTCCGGTCCGACCCCCCTTACAATAGCCGTTGAAGTCTACGGTGTAATAAATCCATCTACAGCAGGATCATACACGATTGGACTTAGTACGAGCCGTGATACAGCTGTAGTCAACTCCTCAACTTTTCAAATAGGTACGGCGGTTACGAGCGCAACTATTGCCTTGTCAGATAATGCAGCTGGGGCCCCTTCGGTGAACTGGACCGTTGGATTTAGCGCGACTAGTGGCATAACTTCGGGGGTTTCTCTGATAGTTTTTACCGCGCCCCAAACCACAACTCTCCCCACAACTGCAAGCGACTATGTTGTAAACTCAGTTGCAGCTAGTGCCGTCAATATAAGCGGGACAACAGTTTCAATAACCTCCCCAGTCTCGGTGTCCTCAGCCGGAGCGGTATCAGTTTCCATAGCTAACGTCATAAATCCCACAGTTGCTATGAACTACTCAAACGCTGTTATTTCAACCTCCACCGATCCGGCCCCGGTAGGTCTGCCTCCAATCATCATTGCCACAACTGTTACCGGGGAGACTGGGGGACCTTCAAACTCACTTCGAACAATTGCGGGAAATTCTGAATCAACAAGTATATCTGTTACTTTTACCCCAACTAACGAGGTTCCAGGTGGCGATTACATATCTCTGTGTCTTCCAACCACATCTTATACACTTGCTAGTTCAGCAAGTGACTACACTGTCGCCCAGGGTGGCTCTGGACCTTTAGCGGTAACCACAGCGAGCGCCGCATCGTGTCCTCCTTCCACTGGTGGCTATCAACTCCAGATTCCGAGTACTCTAAACATGTTTGGGACCATTTCTCCGTTAGTTCCAGTAACTGTAGTTGCAAACGGACTAATCAATCCATCTATAACTGGCCCCTTTACGGGTTACATTTTTACAACTACTGATCCGGGTCCAGCACCGTTCACTTTCTCTCTAAATAGCGGGACCGCAAATGAAGTACTAAACCCGGTAATTGCAGATAGTTCTACCGCCTCGGGAGCGCTGACAACATTAACTGCTAACTTCTACTCAACTGCTGGCTTGTCACCGGGCTCAACCGTTACCATTGGGTTACCTAGCTCATTTACGCTACCGGGTCCTAGCGCTGATTACTCAATAAATGCGTCTGCATGCAACCTTGGCACGAACTGCTCTGCAATAACCCTCGGATCTGGCACGGTAACTCTAACGGTAGGTACTGCTGGGTTTTCTGCCAATACCTACTTTACGGTCCTGATCGGAATCAGCTCTAGCGCAACCAACCCGTCGGGACCCGGGGAGTATCAGGCTACTATAGCGACATCGGCCGACACTGGACTCGCTTCCACTAATTTCCTCGATATTGGGACAACTACGACGACAGTTAATGCTCCTTCAATAAATCTATCAAATCCCTCTTTTAGTGCCAGCTCTAACTACGTGATCAACACCTCAACTAGTATGACTGGAGCGCTCAGTTCAGCTTCGCTTAGCCACATTTCGCTCTTTGCAAATACAACTAGCAACCCATTTCCAACAACAGCGTCTGATTACGTTGTTGACGGGATCCAACTTGCAGCAGCTCCAACTCTGGGAGGAACGACTGGCGACTGGAGTGTCACATTCCCAGTCCCATCTGGAGTATCAATTGGCAACTCGACTAATTTTTCGGTTTCAATTGCTAGCGTTACCAATCCATCGACAACCGGAACCTATAGTATTGGGGTTTCAACTACTGGAGATGACGCAAATGGTTCGACGATTGTAACCTCCCTCGCCTTTGTTTCCTTCGTCATCACAGGGGCCCCGACATCAATTTCACCGGGTACCATCTCGGCTACGTCAACTATTCCGGGTTCAACCACAACCTATATCATCTCCTTTTTCGTTAGCTCTTCAGGTGCGCTATCGTCATCATCGGCCATTGTCCTCGCTGGCACTGGAATGATCTTTCCAAACAGTCCTACTGACTACCAGGTACACGACACTACAAGTTCTACAACCTGTACTGTCTCAACGATCTTGGGATTTAGCACAACCGCGGTAACGTTGCAGAACCCATGTCCGATAAGTGCTAGTGATGCTGTGACCATAACTGTTACCTCGATGGTAAATCCAAATGAAGTCAGCAGTTTCTCTATCAATATAAGTACCTCCTCTGACCTACTTCCTGTAAGTGACGGAACTATTTCCATTAGCAATCAGGTGGCTCTAGTAAGTGCTCCGGTTCCGTTTCCTCCTACCGCGGGAGCCACGTCGGACTATTCGATAGCCTTTACTACGTCACCCACTGGAGCCTTGACATCGGGATCTACAATTTCGCTCTCGACGGCCTCTGGTCCTGTTTTTTCCTCCTCAGCTTCAAACTATGCAGTAAACGGAGTCCCTCCAACGGCAATAACTGGAGGCGGGACCTCATCGGTTCTGCTAACTTTAGGGAGCCCCATCGGTGCAGACACTTTGGTAAATATATCAGCTGCACTTACAACAAATTCTGCGATACCTGGGCCGGAGGTCTTGAATGTTGCCACGTCCTCCGACACTTCATCGATTGGTGACTACTTCATAATTGGCACGGCAGTCACTTCGGCAACTGCCAACGTTACCACCGTGAACTCGGGAATATTTTCAAACTACACGCTTGGCTTCACTACTAGTACAACTGGATCTCTAAGCGTAGGTCAATCAATAGCTATAAACTTTCCAGAAGGTACCGTGTTACCAAGCAACCCAAATGACTACTCCATCAATGGAGTAGCCCCAAGCGCGGCTTTGCCACTTGGTGAATCTCTAAATTTGACACTTGCCAGCGCCATTGGGTCAAGTACGGTCGTAACAATCAATGCGAATAATATCGGAAATCCGCCAGCATTAGGAACTTACACTCTGACAATAGACACCCAAGCCGACACTGTCCCGGTTACGAGCAACTCTTATTCACTTGTTGCTCCTTCACTACCTACAGTCACGGCCATAACTCCAACCGGGGGATCAAGTGCTGGCGGGACTCTTGTAACTGTAACCGGAACAAACTTTACCGACAACGCAATTGTGTTTTTCGGCCAATACCTCTCAACGTCGGTAACCTATACCTCTTCAACCCAGTTATCCGCAGTGGCTCCAGCACAAGCTCCGGGAATAACTGACATAACTGTTACCACCCTCGGAGGTACCTCGAGTACCTCGTTGGCTGATCAGTTCACCAGTTTGGCACCACCCCCACCACCTTCTAATAGTGACTCGATAAGCCTGGTCGCCTCCGGAACTACTCTAAAGCCCGGCTCGTCGGTTACCCTAATTGCTAGCTTGACCCAGACCACGACCAATTCGTCCACCGGGGTAATCACGACCATCCCGATTACAGGCGCCAGTATCTCTTTCGATATATCTAGCGGTCAAGATTCAGGTACGTCCATCTCAACGTTTCAGGCCACGACCAACTCATCGGGTAGCGCAACTTTCACGTTCACGAACAACGGGAAGTCAGGGACTGACACAATAACTGCTAGATACCTAAATCCAACAACGAACACAACGGCCATGGCGTCAATCAACGTGGACTTTACCTTGCAAGACTCGGTTACGCTCACAGCCAGTGCCACAGGAGCCGATGCCCTTTCGAGCGTTACTGTAACGGCAAGTTGTCTGGATGGCTCAGGAATCCCGCTCGTTGGGGCAAGCGTGACCTTTACGGTGAGTTCTGGCCCGGATACTGGCCAGACACTGGCAACTACCTCTAATGCCAAAGGTTTAGCCATATTTACAGTTACTGCGCAAAAGAAGGGTGTCGACGTTCTATCGGCAACCATGGTAGATCCGACAAGTAATACCCAGATTCAGTCCAATACTCTTCAAATTACCTGGGTGCCACAGTCAACTATTGGGTCTTCCGGTGGTTCAGGTCCTATCTCGGGAACGGCCGGTAAAGGTGTGTCGTTGTCGGTGTTCGTTGCTGTGAACATTTCAACCGAGTTAAAGTCGTCATCTGGCACGAACGTATCGGCGTCTACTTCAACTCTCCAATCACAATCGATCTCACATACTTCTTCTGGCCAACCTGGAGTTACGGTAAACTTTTCGGTTACCTCAGGGCCCAACGCGGGAAAGTCCGGTACGGCAATAACCGATTCAACGGGGACGGCGACTTGGACCTATACCGATACTGGAGGTCCGGGAACAGACAGTGTAACCGGGTCATTTACTGATTCGGGTGGGATAGCCCACTCAACAATTTTTGCGGTTGACTGGCTTGCGACTACCACTACGACGTCTACGACTAACCCCACGACCACGACTACCACGTCGACGAGCCTGGCTCCTACTACAGTTGCTCCGACCACAACTGCTGCCCTTCCTGTCGTGCAGAATGTTGCTCCACCCTCACCGGTCGTCGTTACAACAAGCACTCCAGTAGCTCCGTCCTCTCCGACAAGCGCTATTGTATCCACCCCAACCACCCAGGCACCCTCTACCTCAACGAGCATTACCTCGAAAGACAAATCTCATGCGATAAGTTCAAGCTCTACGGGTACAACTTTGGCGGTATCCCTCCCCCAGCCGGTATCATCAATTTCAAACGGGAACGTGGTAACCAAGGCTGACGTAAAGGCATTGGTCAATGCCGGACAGCGAGGCCCGGCAATGAACTACCAAAAGGGATACGGCCTTGGTCTAGGTGGTGGACCTCCCGGCCCGGCTCCCCTGGCGGACTCCATCCCTTCGCCCACCGAAGCCTTCCATCTGGTCACCGCTAAAAATGTGACCCAGAATGCCGGAATTGCACTCCTGTTGATCTTGCTGGTTGCCCTACCGGCCACCCTGTTCAACTCGACACTCAAAGAACATCACAAGACTATTGCCCAGTCGCGCGGTATCCTCAGGCGAGCCGTAGACAAAATTGAGTCCTGGCTCCAGTCACTACATACCGGTGCCCTCCTTATCCTCTTTTCGGTTGTTGGATCTGCCCTGTATGCCCTGGTTGACCCAACCTTCGGCTTCAACGTGTCGTCGATGGCCGAAATCGCCGGATACGTGGGGGCGATCTTAGTTACAACAGCCACGACCGAGATTGCCAGAGGAGTTTACGTTAGACGTCGATTCAACAAGATAGGTGACCTAAGAGCATTCCCCTTGGGAGTTGCAATAGCTGCTATCTTGGTAATCTTCTCTAGGATTAGCCACTTCGAGCCGGGATACGTTTTCGGGGTGTTTGCAGCAATAGTTTTCCGCATTGAGCCGACCAAGGCCGAAGATGGGCGGTCGGTAACACTAGCCTCAATATGGCTGATCTTGGTATCAGCACTTTCGTGGGTTATCTGGATTCCGGTAAAGGACTCGGTCATCTCCGGGAATCACTCCTTTACCATGCTGGCCTTAGATTCATTGCTCGCAACCGTTTGGATATGCGGACTCCAGAGCCTCCTCTTTGGCCTGATTCCGATGAAGTACTTAGATGGTGACACGGTTTATCACTGGTCAAAGGCCGCCTGGGCTTGTCTGTACCTGGTAATCATGTTTATCTTTGTCCAGTTCATCATGCACCCATCAGCAGCTGGATTCGGTGGCAACCGGACTGCCAACATGATGTCTATGCTGTACCTATTTTTAGGCTTTACGGTATTTGCTGGAATCTTTTGGTTGTACTTTCGAGTACGGCATGGGAGATCTGCCAGTGAAGAGTTGGACGATGTTGAATCAAGTGTTTAGGAGTAAGTTTTCTACAGTACTTGTACGCATCTTCCGATAGAAAACCATTATATATACTCGTTACGTTAGATCGACCGTAGCTGTTGCTCTGGCCCTTGTCATCAGTATAATTTTCGACCCGGCCCCGGGATTACATGTCAAAGGTGGCCGAATCCATCTATTGCCCAGGTCGGTCCAGTTCAACCCACGACTGGCCTCTGGGAAAATTGAGCAAAGTGACCAGAGCTTTTATGTTGACTCCACCAGAGGACTTGATTCGAACTCCGGTACTAGCCCGGGCTCACCTTGGGCAACCTTGGCTCAGGTGGACTCAGAGACCTTCAGCCCGGGAGACAAGATTCTCTTTCATGCCGGCGAAACCTTCCAGGGTCAACTGGACCCTTCGGGTTCTGGGGCTCGGTCCAATCCAATACTAATTGGATCCTACGGATCGGGATCATCACCAACAATAGACGGGTCGGCCCTATCTTCAGGTGCATCGGTCTACTTGCTCAACCAGCAGTACTGGACAATCGAGGGACTAAACGTAGTAAATAACTCTGGCTCCAATAACTTCGGGACCCTCTCTTCGCCCGGACTGTCTCGTGAAGGAATCTTGGTCGAGGACTCATGGGGCGGTATTCTTAATGGAATTACAATCGCAAATAATACTGTCTCAAACGTCAATGGATGCTTCAACTGCTCAAACGTCGACTCCCATGTCAATGGGGGAATTGTTGTTGAAGCACTCAATCCTCCCGACAGCTTTCAAAACGTAGACGTCGACGGAAACTCAGTCTCCAACGTTGGCCGTTCGGGAATTGTTGTCTGGGATCAAAGCTATTACGTCTCAAATTATTTCGAGGTAGACCAAGGCCAACTGAGTACCGGGGTAATGATAAACAACAACACCGTTTCAAATGTTGACGGTGACGGAATTATTTCCTTTGGATCGCTCGATCCTGAAATTTCACACAACGTAGTTTCAAATGCCTCTCAAAGATCAATTCTCGGATCCTCGGAGGCCTCCAGTGTGGGAATTATGGTAACAAGAGATATTGGAGCTCTTGTTGAGTTCAATGAGGTATACGGGACCAAGACTCAGACAACCGACGGCGAGGGATTCGATGTAGATTTAGGTAGTAGTTCTACCACTCTTGAATACAACTACAGCCATGACAATCAAGGTGGATTCTTACTCATGATGGGAGGAGCCTCTGATAACCTGATTGTTAGATTTAATCTAAGTGTAAATGACGGATTTAGTGGGGTCAAAGGCGTCTTTACTTTTGACAGCAACCAGACAAATACATCTATATATAATAATACGATATATACTCCAATTGGATCACCAGCTAACTTAGTAGGCTGCCAGAACTGTGGGACTGGATCCGGTTCAATTTGGTCATTCCAGAATAATCTGGTTGACAATCAAGGTACGGGAAGTTTCCAGTATCCTTCCCAGTCACAAGTTCATTTCTCCTCAAATGACTTTTTCGGGATTACCATGCCCAACCAGCCCAATGACCCGACAGAAACCGCCCTTGACCCACACTTTGTCTCCGCTGGCAGCGACCTAGCTGGGTCGTCAGGCGAAAAAGCATACATGGTGGTGCCGGGATCGCAAGTTCTCGTTTCGGGAACACCAATAGTCTCCTCTGGAAACCAGGACTTCTTTGGAGACCCCTTGCCGGCAAGTTCAGGGTTTCCAATTGGATTTTATTCTCCGGGAACTCCCCAGGGGTACTGGTTATTGACTAGCCAGGGTTTACTTTACTCCTATGGTGGCGCTGGGGACTATGGTTGTGCGTGTGGGAACGCAGCTATCTCGATAGCGGTGACCCCAGACTCGTCGGGATACTGGATCCTTGATACCTCAAGTCAGGTCCATGGCTTTGGTCAGGTACCTCAAATAAGCACGCAGGTCCAGTCATCAAGTCCACTTGTAGCAATTGCTTCAACATGTGACGGTCTAGGTTTCTGGCTTGCCTCTTCGTCGGGGCAGGTCTTCCCCCAAGGTGACGCCGTTAGTTATGGCGATTTGGTCTCACTAGGCCTTACTCTCAACGCTCAAATCAAGTCGATTGTTCCAACAAAAGATTGTCTGGGATACTGGCTCGTGGGGGCCGACGGTGGGGTGTTTGCTTTCGGCGACGCCCAGTTCTTTGGATCAACGGGCAACTTGCACCTGGTCTCCCCGGTAGTGGCCATGGCCAGATCGAGCGACTCAAATGGCTACTGGCTCGTGGGGGCCGACGGTGGGGTGTTTGCTTTCGGCGACGCTGGCTTTTGTGGCTCTATCTACCAGATCGATCCCGGTCGTCCACCGGGACCAGGTAACTCAGTAGCTCCACTCAGAGGGCCCGTAGTAGCAGTTTCCTCCACGGGTGACTCACGCGGTTACTGGTTAATCGGCTCAGACGGCGGCGTATTCGCATTCGGCGATGCCGGCTTTTTGGGATCTCTTGGCCAAGGGTCGCAACCAGTCCAACAAGATCCAATAATCGCTTTTGCCCCTTTTGGGTAACTTTCCGGGGATAGACTTCCAATCTAACTAGCCCATCGCCGAGATAGGTCCGTTAGTTGGGACAGCCCCCATGGACCCGTAGAAGGAGGCGTCGCCGAAGGAGAAGATTCCCCCGTCAGAGGCCACCATCCAGTAACCCTTGGAATCGGCCGTAGACGCCATGGCAACAATGGGTTGATTGAGTGGCTTGCCCCCCATGGACCCATAGAAGGAGGCGTCGCCGAAAGTATAAATGGACCCCTGTGAGTTGGCGAGCCAGTATCCTTGGACGTCACTTGTTGGTGATATTGAGACCACCCCCTGTGTCCCGGGTGGCGCCGATCCTAGAGCCAAGTTGGCCCCGCACCCATATACGCTACCGAGGGAGCTTACCAGCCAGTATCCCCCTAACTCCGCAGTTCCGGACTCAGTAAAGGTATATTGATCTTGGCATGATATTGCACTTGCTCCATTAGGGGTAGTAACGGTAACGTCAACCGTGCCCGGGCTCCCAGGAGGGGTAACAACAGAAATCTGCGAAGGAGAAACTACCGTAAAGCTCTCTGCTGGGGCATTAGCAAAACTTACCCCGATGGCCCCAGATAGATTACTCCCGTAAATAGTCACGCTTGCCCCGCCGCTCGCCGAACCAACTGACGAGCTTAGCCCGGTTACGTTAGGAGCCGGGGCAACTTGAGGTGGTTGCAAATCTAAGGTTGGAACTCCTCCCGGAAACGACATTTGAGCCATCCAAAGGCTTCTGTAGTCGCCTTGGGCATAAGAAAACTTTGACGTGGGACCGTTCCAACCACAATATGCCAACCAAAGCTGCCCAGAGTTATCTGTGACGACCGACGCACTACCGGGCCCAAGTACGTATGAGTTAGATGACATAACCGAATTGACCTGGGTTGTAGTGCACGGGCCACTTGGCGTTGAACAAGTAGCGTATCCAACTCCATAGTTAGAGCTGTCCCAGCTACCTATCGAGTAGAACAGGTAGTAGGTTCCTGAATAGCTCTGCATAAATGGGGCCTCGGTGGTGCCGGGTTGGTCTTGGGTAATCAATGATGTCGCCGAGGCAACCTCGGGAAGCCCCGTATTGTTGATTGGGGCAACCCAGATCTGAGCGTTTACTCCGCTTAGACCGTCGTTGGATTTCCAGTACAGATACGCTGTCCCGGAAGGGTCAATAAATGGCTGGGGATCGAGGGCTCCGCCAATAGTCGGGTCACACTCTAAAGGACCCAAGGTCGAGTCCACATAAGGACCCAAAATCTGTGTCGAGGTAGCCATGGATATACATCTGGTATTCGTTGACGACTCAATGGCCGCGTAGTACATAATCCACTTGTTATCCCAGAAGAAGACACCGGGTGACTCCTGGGTTCCCACCTTTTCCCAAGAGGGTATCTTCTTCAACGCGCTCCCGTTCAAGTTCCACGATGCCAGATTGCCAGATGACAAGATTTGAATTATAGGGGCCTCTTTGGTCCCGGTAGTAAAGGCATAGTAGGTCCCCTGGTATGACACGACGTCTGGATCGGGAGCATCTGCGTTATAGACCGGACTTGTCGGGTTTACCTCACTTGGTGGTGAAAAGCCCGACATTATTACTCCATTTCCCACGGCCCAACAATGAGTGGCATTTGCACAACTTACCGAGTTCAACCAGTTGCCGCTGTCGGGCATCTCTTGGATCCAGCTTGCTCCACCATCAGAGCTTGAATCCACGGTCCCAGGATTGACCCCTGTAACCCAGCAGTTTCGGAAATCTGTGCAATCAATCCCCTCGAGACTCGATGCATTGGGTAGTCCACCTGTTGCTTGCCAGGTAGACCCGTTTGGGGTGGTAATTACCTGTGACCCACCGGCTGCCCAACATTGGGTCGCGGTAACGCAACTAATGGTGTTCAAGGTAGTAGTCACCCCAGACACCTCCGGCATCCAGGTTGATCCATTAGATGTTGCAAAGATCGCTCCAGCAAATCCGACAGCGGTGCAATCGGTTACATCGATACACGATATTCCATATAGGTTGGCACCTCCGACCTGTTGAACGGTCCATGGACCCGAGTCATTATTTGCACCCGATGCGACAATTACCCCGCTTGCCCCGACCGCCCAGCACTGCCCACTAGACGGACACGACACACTGTCGAGGTTAGTCGTCAGGGTTGACTGTCCGGCCTGCCACGAGTTCCCAGCGTTGGTTGTGAACACAACTGTTCCCCCAGCGCCGACCGCAACACACTCAGAAGTTGACACGCACGAGATTCCGTATAAGGTTGAGGTTGTTGACGAGGTCTCTTTAACCCAGGTTCCACCGGCATTTATTGTCCCGACAATTGTTCCGGACTTCCCAACTGCTGTACACGTAGTCGTAGATGGACACGATACCGAGTATAAAACCTGGCCACCAGGGTAGCTCTGGGAGTTCCAGGTGAGTTGAGGAGTCGACTGGGCCATTTGAGCCCCTGCGTCAATGCTCCAAAAAGTCCCAATAGAGGCAAGGGTTGCGACCAAAACGGCCTGAATTAAATTTTGGGCGAGTCTTGAGATCATTGGCTTAGTTATCGAATAAAGCTACCCGTTTCTTTAGGACAGCCGGGTGATTCCTAACAAACCCATTACATCTTTCAAGCTACTTTTCAAGCTGTCCAATTTCCTTTAGGGCTTGCTTGGGCAGATTGGATGACGTAAGGAGTCCGTAATTAGAAAATTCTGGGCCCAATTTAGGATTATCTTGAATTGAAAACCAAAATGACTTCTTTACTCTAAGTCCGTGTTCAAGATACTCAACCATGTCTCGAAGGTAGCCTGCCTGGTTGCCTTGGCCAGTCCCCTTAGAGTATCCCGCGAGCTTTTGAAGGGAAGGGTCAGAGGAGTACCCGACCTCGGTGACCCAGATTGGCCTATGAAGCCCAATTTGGGTCATTTGGGAATTTACGTAGCTATCCCTAATGAGGGCTTCATGCTCACTCCCGTACTGATGGAAGTTGGCAATGTCAAAGAACTTTCCTGCCGGGTAAGCCTTATTAGACAAGATCTGGCTGAAAAAGTCAGGATCATATTGGCCCGGGGTTCCCGCCAGAGACAGCCCCCCTAACAAGACCTGGGCACTGGGATCTACCGCCTTGATGTCTGTGTATGAGTTGGCCAGCAGCCTTGCATACTGACCAGGGGTACCATGCCAAAATCCCTCCAGATCGGGCTCATTCCATATCTCCCAGTAATGAATTGAGTTCTTATAATGGGACACGGTACTTCTAACATAGCCATTCCAGTCACTCATTGAGTTAGGCGGATAGTCCAGACGCTCATTCCCCAACACGCCAGGTGGAGCTGCCGTATCCCAAAGAACCCCCAGACCCAGCGTGCCCAAAATCTCAAGCCCGGCCGAACGCCCAGCGGTAACAGCCAGGTCGTATTTGGAAAAATCAAACCTCCCCTTTTCCGGCTCGACCCAGCTCCAGGCTATAGTCATCCGAACCCATCCCACGCCAGCTTTCGACACTGCTTTGAAGGCTCCGGGCAACGAGTAGTTGAGTCCTCCACCGACGGTAACGCCGATCTCCGACGGGGAAAGTAGTGATTTGGAGTTACTCGGCAAGTTCTCGTTGGACCTGGCGGTAATACGCCCAGATTGAGAGCGATGGGAACCACCAGAGCCTGAACATCCTCCGGCTAGTCCAGCGAGTAAAGCCAACGAGAGCACTAGAGTACATGGAGTACTCAAGCCGGACGTTAATCTCGCTCTCACTGCATAGGTCATAAATGAATTTATCCCCCCGATACCGCTCCCATGATAATAAAGGGTTCCGTGCCCGCCACTACATCGTGTGGCAGTGGCTCATCAAGGGAGTCATGAGAGATGTCTTCTTCGCAGGCGTAAAAACGGAGGTAGGCGCGACGACACCCAGTGGCATGGTCCCGTATTGTTCCTCTCAGACTTGGAAGTTGTTCTTCAAGAACGTCCAGGAGTCTTCTGGGGGTAACCGGGTCTGTTACACCCAAGGTAATATACTTGCCCACGTTGGCCAACGTACGCAGATGACCGGGCAAACACACGGTTACTTCTCGGAAAGCCTCTTCTGCAGTGGTCGTGGTGGCCTCACTGGACTCTCTGGATGGTTGCACCAAAATCGGTCCCTACCTGATCGTTTGAACCTCTATTGACAATACAGACGGGAGGCTTTGAGCTAGGGTCTGCCAGGTATCTCCAGAGTCCGGAGACATAAACACCTGCCCGCCCGTCGTCCCAAAGTACACACCGCACGAATCTAGCTCGTCAACATCCATGGCATCTCTAAGCACGTTGACGTAACAGTGCTCTTGGGGAAGGCCCTTGGTGAGCGGCTCCCAGTCGTTGCCTCCAACCTGAGACCTGTACACCCGGAGCTTACCTTCAGGGGGCACGTGAAATAGATCACTGGTTATCGGGACCACAAAAACCGTATCTGGCTCGTTTGAACTTACCGCTATTGGAAACCCAAAGTCAGTTGGCAGGTTTCCACTTATCTCATACCAGGACTCACCGGCGTTGTCACTGCGCATTACGTCCCAGTGCTTTTGCATAAACAATACCTCGGGCCTGGTCGGGTTCATGGTTATACGGTGCACACAGTGGCCGATTTCGGCATCTGGGTTTGGGAGGAACTCAGATCTTATGCCTTTGGTAATGGGCCTCCAGGTCTCACCTCGATCATCGGACCTAAAGACCCCGGCTGAAGAAACGGCTGCAAACATCCGGTCCTGATTTACTGGGTCAAGAAGTATGGTGTGAAGGCACATCCCCCCAGCACCCGGTGTCCAGCTGGAACCAGTTCCCTGCCCTCGAAAGCCCGACATCTCCTTCCAGGTGTTGGCTCCGTCTCTAGAGACGAAAAGGGCGGCATCTTCGACCCCACAATAAAGCGTGTCCGGGTCGTCCAGGGAGGGTTCGATGTGCCACACCCGGGCAAACTCCCACGGGTGAGGAGTCCCGTCATACCACTGGTGCGTACCGGGAACCCCGTCGTAGATAAACTCGTTTCCTACCGTTTCCCAGGTCTCACCACCGTCGTTGGACCGCTGCATGACCTGGCCGTGCCAACTGGTTGACTGTGACGCGTATATCCTGTTCGGGTCAACCGGAGATCCCTTCATATGGTAGATCTGCCAACCCTCGAAAAACGGGCCAGAGATCTCCCAAGAGTCTCGTTTGGCGTCACCTCGAATTACAAAGCCACCCTTGTTAGTCCCAACCAGAACCCTTATCTTGCTCACCTGGCCTCCATTCTCTGCCTTTAGAAAAGCATAGCCCCAACAAGCGGAGTTTGGAGCGGTATTTGAACCGCCATTAGCTTGGGGGCCGGGCCATAGGCTACCGGGTTCCCCTGGGACGTTACTGCCCAGTACCCCCCCTGGTAATAGCTTGCGTCAATCGCGTAGATTTCTGGGGTGCCATTTTGAACTCCCGGTCCGGGACCGCCATGGTAGGTGGCCTGGCCAAAACTGTACACGTAGCCAGCCGAGGTAATAAACCAGTAACCGTTCCCGTCTGGGGTACATGCAAACCCGGTTACGGTCCCGACGATCGCCCCCAAGTCAGATCCGTAGTTTTGAGCGTCACCAAATGTTATTACCTCGCCCAAGGTGGTCACCATCCAGTACCCGTTCCCGTCTGGGGTGGGCTCAAAGCTGGCCACCGTCCCCCACATGGGCAGCCCCGCCTGAGAACCAAAAAAGCCAGCATCACCAAAGGAGTACACCCCTCCCAGAGAGGTTACCAACCAGTACCCGTTCCCGTCGCCAGATGGTGCTATTGCTACAACGGGACCTGCGAGATTTATATCTGACCCAGATCCATAAAAGTGAGCGTCGCCGAATGCAAATACACCTCCGTGGTAACCTGCCAACCAGTAACCGGCGTGATCAACGCTGGAGGCAATTGAGACGACCGGGCCGTTGTGAGCAATTGAGGTCAGGTCCCCGTAGGTCGGGGTCTGGTCTATTCCCAGCACCTGACCAGCTCCCGTGATCAACCAACCTGATGGCTGATTGATACCAGTCGAACCAAGAGCCTGCGAGATTGTCGTCTCAAGGCGGTCAGCCATAACCTTGTATCCGGCCGTGTTGGCGTGAATATTGCCCTGAGAACACATCCAGGTAAGCGTGCACACGTTATAGACGTCAACGGGAACCGTCTGGCCGTTGTAGGTATCGGTTGTGGACACTACGTTGGTGTCAAAAGCTGAAGCCGTATCAGAAACAAGATCCCCGTTTGATCCAAATATATTGTCGATGGTCCCATTCAAGATCTCCAGGCCCACTAGAGACTGTTTGGCAAAGGACTGACCTGCTGCCCCGGTTACCCAAAGACCTAAGAAGGAGTCGTAGTAGTTGACCCCGATGATCGGAACACTTGGCCCGGCTGAAGACCTCAGTCCTTCAAGAATCTTCGGGAGATTGCTGGCAACCGTCTTGAGGCCAGACTGAAAGCAGTTCAGGTCAATTCCTGAAGAGCCGATACAACCATCTACGTCATTAGCCCCAATGTCCAGGGTGATAAAAGCTACCTTGCCAGGATTTGCCGACAAGAACGACTCGGCCTGAGCCAACTGGTTTCCGGTCGAATACGCACAGATCCCCCCTGAGATTAGTGACGTGGTTGTCTCACCGGGACAGCCCAGATTCTCAAGTGAGAGTCCCGGAAAGTTGGCCTGCTCGGCCAGGTAGGTGTCATTTACATAACCCTGGGTTGCCGGGACAGAGTTGGGTTGGTATCCATAAGCCAACGAGTCACCCAGGGCCAGATAGTACTGTCCCGAGGCCTGAGTAGTGGTTGAACTCAAAGTAGAGGCGGCCCCGGGATGAATTGTTAGAGACCTCGGCGTGGTCAAGGCGCCCACGTTCATACCAATCGGGTTGGCCCCCACAAGAAACCAGCACAGAGTTGTCCCGGTAAATAACCCGACCATTAGAAGACGACGCACCGTACAATCTTGCTAGGTAGTACCTACCAGGCGCAACATGGTCTAGGGCCTCATGACTTGACCACCGTCAACGTTGAAGATGTGTCCAGTAATCCAACTGGCCTGGTCTGAGAGCAGGAACAAACACATCCCGACCAGATCTTCGGGGAGACCCTGCCTTGGCAGGGCCAGTGAATGGACCAGAGATTGCATGTAGTCCGGTGGAACGACCTTGGCCGACGCTTCGGTCAAGGTTGGACCGGGTGCAATCGCGTTTACCCGGATGTTCATGGATCCTAGTTCGTTAGCCAGTTGTTGGGTGAGTGAGTTGATCGCTGCCTTGGCTAGGCCGTAGTAGCCAGAGTACAGATAAGCGGCCGTGGAAGACTGATTCACAATGGCTCCTCCACCCCGGCTCTCCATGGCCTTATAGGTGGCCCTCACACATAGCAGGGCACCTAGAAGGTTCACGTCAAGAAACCCTTTTAGATAGTCAAGGTCGACAGTAATTAGGAAGTCAAGCTTCATGTCTCCAAAGATGGCCGCGTTGTTTACTAATAGGTCGACGCCACCAAAGACCTCCTGGGTGATTCCTACCATCCGAGTAACCGAGTCGGGGTTTGAGATATCAACTTCCACGGCTTTGGCCTCAAGATCCTGTGACAAGATCTCCTGAGCAACCAGCTCGCAAGCCCGCTGGTCGATATCGGCAACCACGACCTGCGCTCCTGCGCGGGCAAGTCCGAGGGCGTACGCCCGGCCAATCCCGCCACCAGCACCGGTGACAATCGCCACTTTCCCTGAAAAATCCCACCCAAGGTTAGTCATGACTGTTGCCCGGTTGCATCGTCCTTGAACAAACTCGCATGTTCCGCCAGGGCGGCCTCAAAGGCCTGGTTTATCCCAGTAGATCGGGGCCAACCAGCATAATGGGCCAGATGAACGCACATAGCTCGGACGAAGTCTTGGTCAAACTCACCCCGGGCAAGCCCGGACTTGATTTGGACTCCCAGAAGATCAAAATGACCAAGGGCTCCCAGTACCCCTATGGTTATAAGGCGTCTATCTCTTATACCGATAGTCTCATCTGTCCAGATCTCCCCGAAGAGATGATCAACAGTCATCTCCATATATTTTCCCGTAACGTGCTCGGGCTGGACATTGAACCCGTAAACCTGGTTCATTTTTGCAAGTCCGCGCTCACGCTTTTGGCTGGAGTTATCTATGGTATTCACAGTTCACCTTTCTGAAAGTTCCCGGTAGGTGCTAGTTATTCCCGAAGATCGGGGCAACTAGCGAGAACTCCCTAACCCGGGCTGGCAATCGCCTTGGTCTCAAGGTACTCCTCAAAACCTTCTATTCCTCCTTCTCGCCCTAAACCCGACGCCTTGTACCCACCAAATGGTACGTCGGGAGAGTACCAAAGTCCACCGTTGACTGACACGGTGCCAGATCTGATTCCTCGGGCGACCGTCATGGCCCGATCTAGATCCGAACTCCAGACCGACGCCGAAAGCCCATAGGGGGTCGAATTGGCCAGATCTATCGCGTCTTGGTCTCCATCATGGGCATAAGCCACTAGGACGGGCCCGAATATCTCTTCTTGGACGACTCGTGATCTTGGGTCAATGCCCACGAGGAGGGTAGGTTCTACGAAAAATCCGGTCTCGGGGCGAGCTGGTCGATCGCCACCGAGCACAAATATAGCCCCGTCTTTTCGGGCCAGATCCAGATATCCTTCAATCCGTCGGCGTTGTCTGTCTGAGATAACCGGCCCACAGATCGTACTCTCCAAGGTCGGATCTTGGGCTGGAAGCCGCGCCATGTATTGCCGAGTGGCCTCGACAACCTCGTCAAAGATTAACCTGGGTGCTATTAACCGGGTCGTTATTGCACAACCCTGGCCAGCATGAGTGCACACGGTAAAGGCTGCCACCATCGTGGCCATCTCAATGTCCGCGTCGTCGAGGATGACACAGGCCGACTTCCCCCCTAATTCCAAGAAGATCTTCTTCAAGGTTCCTGCGGCATTGGCCATTACTTTCTGTCCGGTCAGTGTGGATCCGGTAAATGAGACCATGTCCACCCTCGGGTCACCAACCAGTTGGGCTCCAAGTTCAGGCCTTGCCGAGGTAACGATGTTGAGGACCCCGGCTGGGATTTCAGTCTCTTCGTTTGCGATCTGAGCTAGGGCACTAGCACACAGTGGGGTCTCCGGAGCTGATTTGAGGACCACCGTGTTTCCAGCCGCCAAGGCCGGACCAACCTTGGCCAGGTTTACCTGATGGGGAACGTTCCAGGGGGTTATCGCCCCTACCACCCCGACCGGCTCCTTTATTACGACCCGCCTGGAAGAGATCCCGAGAGGTCTTGCCACCCCAAGGTCACGTTCCCAACCGTAGCCTTCGGCTAGTTTGGCAACCCACTCCAACGACTCAATCGGATCATCTAGCTGAGCATGTCTGGTCATGGAAATTGGTGACCCGACGTCTTGAACTGTGAGATCTCGTAGTGTGTCACGATATTTATCAAGTCCACTCTTAAGCTGGCGGATACACCTGATCCTGAATTCTCGGTCCTCCGACCACCTTGACCGGTCAAAAGCAACCCTAGCTGCCCTAATCGCCCTGTCCAGATCCTCGTGGGTTCCATTCGGGACCGCACCGATAATCTCCTCGGTGGCCGGGTTGATTGACTGGAAAACCTCGTGGGAACTAGACCTGGCGAGCTGACCATTTATGAGCATCCTGTTCTTGTCGAGTCCTAGAGTCACTGCAGATTCGTACTTTCTGGCGAGCTGCGGCCCCCAAGGTAAGGCTCCCCAAAGATCTGGAATACAAAATCGTGAGTCATTCGGGCCACGGGGGTAGCTACTCCTAGTTGGTCTCCCAGGTCTATAATTGCTCTGAGATCTTTGTCTGCGAGTTCAAATCCTAAAGCCATTGCTTGAACAAGTGCTGGATCGTCGCCCTCATCAAATGGATCTGCCGTGTCACGAATCATAAGGGCCGATGCCCCACCAATTTTGGCGTCACTCTCCCTAACAGCCAGGGCAAGTTTGGCCAGAGGTATCCCAGCGGCCTGAGCGACTAGTTGCCCCTCGTATGCAGCAAGCCACGAGCCATATTGAATAAGGTTTCTGGCTAACTTTGCACGTAGCCCACTTCCCAGCGGTCCCATATGGATTACCCGGCTAGAAAAGCACTCTACAATAGCCCCTATAGAGTCCAGGTCCTCTCGGTCGCCACCTACCATTGAAACCAACTCACCACTGTGGGCAGCTGACGGACCCCCTGACACGGCACAGTCGATCAACTTACATCCACGCTCTCTCGTCTTCGAATATAAGTCCTCCAAGACTGTCGGGGAAATTGTGGATAGGACCACAATGAACCTTGGGAGCAAGTCGGCCGCCAAGATACCGTCTGGGCCACAAATTACATCTAAGACCTGGGCTTCGTTGACCACCGATACCAGGCAGATCTCACTCAAGAACCCGAGTTCCCGGGCGCTATTGACTACAAGCACCTGGTCTGAAAGACCGGCAATGGCTCGAGGATCTTTGTCAGTCACGACCACGTGATGTCCGGCCCGGGCAACGTTGTCAGCTACCGGACGCCCAATAGCACCAAGTCCGACAATCCCAATCTTTTGACTCCGGCCACCAGGATATTTGTTCAAATTTTCACCAACCCATTGATTTTAGACAAGTGTCTGTACTATAGTCCAGAACGTGAAGGAGATCAAGGGACTTAGTATTGGTGGCCCGCCAGGGCTTGCCGAAATGGCCCCGGCCGGTGGACAAGCCACCCACATGGACAACTACTCCGGTGAGTTCCGAGCGGACTTTCGCTACGAAGATCTCTCCAGACAGGCCCTCGTCCGATTGGTCAGGGAGTACGCCCTAATAGTCCACCTGTTAGACCGATCTATGTGTGCGGCCATTGGAATGCGCTTCGGGCAAGATGCCGTACGCGACTGCGCAATCGACGAGTGGCGGGGAGCCAGCCCAATCTATGGTGAACGCCTTCGTGAGGTATTTGAAATAGAAGGCGACGATGTAGAGGCCATATTCAAGGTTCTCCAGCTAGACCCAGGTTTTCCACATCACTACTTGGACGTTCACTATGAAGTCGTTGACCCTTGTCACGGATTCTTTGAGTTGAGATCGTGCGGAGCTCTTATGGATGTTGAACCATTTGGCAAGGCGATGGTCACAATGATGTGCCACGACATAGAAGATGCCACCTTTGACGTCACAGCCCAGGCGATAAATCCTAAGGCCAGGGTACGTCACGTACATCGCCCGCCACGCAGCCCCCAAGACAGAGTGCCTCACTGTCGATGGGAGGTAGTCATAGATGAAGACACCGAGACTCTTGAGGAAGCCGACATTACTGCAGTTACCCGCATGACTACGGCCGCAAGTTTCAAGTTTCCGGCCATGCGTGACGGAACCCCTCACGTCAGCCCTAAGGGCGGCAACTAGCCAATGACCTTGGCAAGTTCGTTCGTGGCGCCACCTCCACTAAACGCGCCGGGCTCAGAGACCCATAACGCACCACGGTCGTTGACCCCAAAGCAGGTCCTCGCGGTTGATCGACTCATAGAGGCGACATTTGAGGAACTCCGGCAAAACGGTCCCGATGGGTTCTCGGTAAGGGGTGCGGCTAAGCGGGCAGGCGTTGCTCCGGCAACGGCCTATACGTGGTTCTCGTCAAAAGAACACTTACTTGCTGAGGCCATGTGGCAGAAGATACGGACACTTCCCGATCACGACCAATCTGTTTCCGAAAATGGCACGGTCGAGCTACACGATACACCGAACTTGGCAAGTCAGCTAAGGAGAGTAATTGAAGAATTGGAACGCTTGAGTACGTTTCTAGCTGAGGTCCCCGAGTTCTCAGCGGCCTGTACGGCTGCCCTGCTTAGTTCTAGTGTAGATGTTAGACACCTGAGAGTTAAGATCGGACAGGAGATTCACAGACGGCTGATGAGTGCTTTGGGGCCCCGAGGTGATCAAAAGACTGTTCGAGCTCTAGAACTTGCATACTCGGGTGCTATGTTGCACGTGGGCATGGGACATCTTACGTTTTCCGAATTGCCGAGTCAGCTAACTGAGGTTGCCATCCTAGTCCTTGGGTACCGAGGTGACTGACGCGACCACTGCAAGGGTTACTTACAACCCATATGACTACCAGGTCCATGAGGATCCGTATCCAACCTATGAGCTTCTCAGACGGACGTGCCCGGTTTTTCGAAACGACGAATTCGATTTTTGGGCCCTATCGCGCTACGGGGACGTTCTTGGAGCCTTTCGAAATCCTGGGCAGTTCTCGAGCAGGTTCGGGGTCTCACTCGACCCGGTAGCCTATGGACCTCATGCCCATAAGTCGATGTCTTTCCTCGCCTTGGACCCCCCTGCTCACACCCACATGCGGGCTCTAGTGTCTCGGGCTTTTACCCCCAAGAGAATCAACCTCCTTGAAGATCATATTCGCAAGCTAACCAGGGACTACTTAGAAGGAATACTGGATGGAGGACAGTTTGACTTTGTTGTTGATTTTGCCGGTCGGCTTCCAATGGACGTGATCTCTGAGCTGATTGGTGTGCCAGGAGAAGATCGAGATGAGGTACGACGACTGGCAGACCTCCTCGTGCACAGACAAGAGGACGTATTTGACGTTCCACCGCAAGGTATTGAAGCTGGGCTAATCTTAGCCGGATACTTTGCTGAACTTATAAGCGATCACCAGGCTAATCCTCGAGACGACCTGACCAGTGGTCTGCTTGGAGCAGAGCTTGACGGGAAGATGCTCAGTGTGGATGAGATTATCTCGTTCTTGGTACTCATGGTGGTAGCTGGGAATGAGACCACGACAAAGCTTTTGGCCAACGCCTGGTACTGGGCCTGGAAGTTTCCTGATGAACGTGCCAAGGTCATGGAGGATCCTAACTTGATCCCCGATTGGGTGGAAGAGACGGTTCGTTTCGACACGTCTACCCAGACGCTAGCTAGAGTAACAAATGACGACTGCACAATCGCCGGGGTGTTAGTCCCTAGGAACTCACGAGTTTTGTTGCTTGTAGGATCGGCCAACCGAGACGAGGACGTATTCGAGGGTGCCTGCGAATACAGGGTTACCCGTGACAACTCCAAGCTCCTCTCCTTTGGGAACGGGAGGCACTTTTGTATGGGAGCCTCCTTGGCCAGACTTGAGGCCAAGATTGCACTTGAGGAACTTCTCGGGCGGGTTGTTGACTACGAGGTCGATGAAGGGCGCATGAAACGGGTTCACTCGATTAACGTCCGAGGATTTGCAAGGCTTCCAACCTCGGTTACCCTCAAAGGCTCGCGGTTAACTCTAGGTGACTGAAAACTCAAGACCATGTGTAATAACGGGCGCTTCATCGGGTATTGGAGCAGCTTGCGCGAGGCACCTAGGGAGCCTTGGGTATCCGGTTGTTCTTGGTGCACGCCGGGTCGACCTATGTGAGAAGATATGCGAGGAGGTCCGCGAGCTAGGTGGCCAAGCCCAGGCTTTCCACCTTGACCTGACAAGTGACGACTCAATTGAGGACTTTGTTGATAAGTCGGCTAAATCAGTGGGTGGTATCGAGATTGTCGTGTCCTGTGCCGCGGTCGTCATACCCGGGACCGGGTTAGAGATGTCTTCCCGGGAGTTCTCATTCCAAGTAGGTGTCAACTTGTTAGGAACTCAGTCACTTATATCACGACTGGGTATCCCCATGGTCGCGCGTCAACGTGGCGACATCGTGTTTATCACTTCAGACATACTCAACTCACCAAGACCGCAGATTGCCGCCTACCAGACCTCAAAGTGGGGTCTCGAAGGGTTTGCTCGGGCCCTTCAGATGGAACTCGAGGGCTCAGGGGTGAGAGTGTCAGTTGTCCGACCAGGTCAGACCCGAACTCCTATGGGCGGAGACTGGGAAGAAGCCAAGACTGCCCAGATTCTAGAGGAGTGGATTCGCTTTGGTCTGGCCAGACATCCTGGGCTTCTTGAGCCCGACTCGGTTGCTCGGGCAGTCGAGACTGTTGTCTCACTTGCCCCTGGAACTCACTATCCGTACCTTGAAATTCAACCCCAGGCACCAGTGAGGAGAAAACTCAATGCCTAGTTCCCCAAGAAGTGTTTTGCCCAAGCTTGTCTCGGGGGCCGAACCGGACTTTGGCCACCTTCAAGAGCTTAGGACGAATCCGATCGGTCTTATGAGACGACTCCGAGACGAGTGCGGAGATATCGGAAAGTTCAATCTGGCCGGGCGCGACGTTATCTTGCTTACTGACTCGCGAGCTAACGAGTTTTTCTTTCGGTCTCCCGAAGAAGACCTCGATCAATCCGAGGCCTATCCGTTCATGAAGCCTATCTTTGGCGACGGGGTCGTTTTTGACACGCCTCCAGAGCGCAGACGTGAGATGCTTCACAACCAATCACTCAAGGACAAGTTCATGCGTGGCCACGCCCAGACCATATCAGATGAAGTCGACAACATGGTCGCGAAATGGGGCGACTTTGGAAAGATTGACCTTCTAGATTTTTTTGCGGAGCTCACCATCTACACTTCCTCGGCCTGCCTGATCGGCAAGAAGTTTAGAGATAACCTCGACAGCAGGTTTGCCCAGCTCTATCACGACTTAGAGCGAGGAACAGACGCCCTGGCCTACGTCGACCCCTATGCCCCCATTGAAAGCTTCCAAAAAAGAGACGCTGCGCGCCTTGAGTTAGTCAAACTCGTCCAGGAGATTATGGACGAGCGAGTCCAACCTTCTCGTGGCCGATCGGACTCACTAGATAAAGCGAGCCGAGACCAATCCTTCAGTGACCCACAAGAGCGGGACATGTTAGATGTCCTAATGTCGATCAAAGCCGATGATGGTTCTTTGCGTTTTAGTGCCGACGAGATTACGGGGATGTTTATCTCGATGATGTTTGCCGGTCACCATACAACCTCGGGCACGGCCGCCTGGACCTTGATAGAACTTCTGCGAAAGCCAGACTTCCTTCAAGAAGTGATCGAGGAACTAGAAAAGCTCTACGGCGGTGGGTCACCGGTCTCCTATCAGGCACTCAGGGAGATTCCAAAGTTAGAAGCTGCCATCAAGGAGGCCTTAAGGCTCCATCCTCCCCTTATTTTACTCCTCAGGGTGGCCAAGTCCGACTTGGAGTACAACGGGTACAAGATTGAGAAGGGAGATCTAGTAGGGGCGTCTCCGGCTATCTCTAATCGTATTTCCACTTCATTTTCAGATCCTGAATGTTTTATCCCACAGAGATACCTTGATCCCAGAGCTGACGACAGAGACAATCCGTGGAACTGGATTCCTTTTGGAGCTGGAAGACATCGGTGTGTGGGATCGGCCTTTGCCATGATGCAACTCAAGGCAATCTTTTCTGTGCTCCTGGTAGGTTGGCACTTTGAGATGGCTCAAGCTCCGGAAAGCTATCAGAACGACCACTCAAAGATGGTAGTCCAATTAGCCCGCCCGGCTGAGGTTACATATGAGAGAAGACGGTAAAATGCTGAGAGTATCTGTAGATCTAGATCTCTGCCAAGGCCATGGAGTATGTGAGAATGAAGCCCCAGAAGTTTTTGAGGTTCCCAAAAAATCAAAGGTGGTTGTTTTGGACGTCTCACCTCCTAGCCACCAGTGGGAACAGGTCAGACAGGCTGCTAAGTACTGCCCTAGTAGCGCAATAATTATTTTTGAAGGAGATCTATAGTGCCAGAGTTCTTGCGGAGCGAGCTTGAGGAGATGGTTGACCGTTGGATAACAACCAATCAAACCTGTGAGAGCGAAAGAGACTGGAGACCCCTAGCAGATCTCTATGCCCCAGACGCTACGTACGGCTGGAACCTGGGCCCGAAGGAAGAATTCATGGCAGTGGGCCGGGATGAAATTCGTGACATAGCCCTGGGGGCGGAGATGGGAGGGCTTGATGGTTGGGAGTACCCTTACGAGCGGGTCCTGATCGATGAAAAACTAGGTGAGGTAATTGGACTGTGGCGCCAACTGGCAGATTCAACTGACGCCCTCGGAAATAGGTATGAGATTGCCGGTATCGGGGGGAGTTGGTTTGGATACGCCGGAAACTTTACCTGGGCCTGGCAACGGGACTTCTTTGATGTAGGAAATGCTACCCATACATTTATTGAGATGATAAAGGCGAATGCTCTGTCTGCGGGTATGCAAGCTCGAATCGAAAGAGCCTCGTCCAAAAATCTTCTACCTGGCCACTATGTAATCGGCCAAGGCCCGTCTAGCCTTTGGCCAAAGACTACCAACTCGGCGGCCGATCTTGGACCTAAGTAAGGCCATCCGTCCAAGTAGGTGCTTGAATTGGTCGCAAATTCCAGTGAGTTAGGCCGCAGTTCCTTACCTGAACATATGGATATTATGCTCCTCGACGACCTGTCGGATTTCAGCCTCTACCTTTCCCAACCAGACCTTTTCGAGAAGAAAGTCGACTTTCCCGTTTCGAAGCTGTATTGAAACCAGACAGTTATTCTGAGCTACGTCATTTATGGGTGACTCTTTTAGACTGGGGATGAACCAAGCCAACCAGTTCGCACCGAAAAAAAACTCTATCAGGGTTGAATGTATCGACCTATAGCTTATCGAGGCATCGTTTACCCCACATCCCCACACAACTTCCCAGGGTATGTTGAAAAGGGTCTTTGCGTGGGAGTCGCAAAACCGCACCCCTGAACTAGTAAACAATAATGTGCCCTTAGATGGCTTAGGAAACTGTTTGAAGGTCCCCTTATAAGTAACTCGCGTGTACTCTAGTCTTACGTGTCCGGGACTCGACTCTTCTCCTGCTTGAGCTTCCTCGTGATTCACCCATGAATCTTTAGCTTCTGAGGGTAGCGTGGCTGCCTCGTAGCTCATCGGCAAGATGGCTCGGATTTCAATATGGGTCAAGTTTTGATTCACGAATCCCTTTACCCTTTGAAGGACAACAGTTGGCGACTGGTACCTAACCAAAAAATCGACCGATCCGCGAAATGTTGTAACCCTGATAACTGTAGAGTGCTTGGCCGGGTTGTGAAAAAGTCTCGTGGAGCTAAGATCGACTCTCTTTTCTGGGTAGGTGTGAACAGTTGGCATCGCGCTCGGGCCGATCATTGGTATCCCAGCCCCCGTTCCAATCAGTGCCTCCCCGCCAATTAGGGCAGACAGATGAGTCATTAGTCGATTTCGGTCTAGTACGTCATAGACGTTGATTTCAGTAACGGCCTGCCAGGGTATGGCCTCAGAAGCCTGGCGATTGGCATCATAGAACCGAATCTCATCAGTCCCTATCCGGAGGATTCCTTCCCCGAGGTCCAGAAATCCGGAGATAGTAGATACAATTCTGGCAAACGGAAAGTCCAGGAATTCTCCCGCTCGATCATCCAAATAATTCGTCTCTTCCACGTTCCCTCACAACTTTAGATAGTAGCACTCGAACTTACTGGCAATCCGAAAAAGGGCCATCAACTTTCCTGTTGAAGATTCAACACGTCCTATTGCTTCGGTGTTGGATCTCAAAAGTATTCGGCACCCAAGAGACTCCTACCGACCCTCTTGAAGGTGGCTCACAATTTGAGCCACGGAGCGACATATCTTTGTCCAGTAAATCGGTATTACTGTTGTTGGAGACAAATTCCGGGAGGCTTGCCAACTTCCAGGTTAAACATTCGTATGTAAGATGGGTTTGAGGCGGTCTTAGGCGACCATGAGGTTCGGCTCAGGTTCATAAAAGCCAAAGGCGTCTTATCTTACTTCGCAGTGACCCAGTCTCCGATTCCCGAGTCAAGCTTGTGGACCTTCTGTGGGTTGGACGCAAGGAGAGGGCGGGACTAGCTAACTTGAGAGTAGTTCTTTCAGAGCTCAAGAGGTTACTTGGACCCTTTATTTTGGTAGATCGAGACTTAGTCCTATCGGCCCATTCTCTATTGTTCAATACACAAGTGAACAGCCCGCCCCGCATCCCGCAAACACGGTAATGCTAAAGCTTAGCTCCGCCAGATCCATTCTCGCCCGATCACTATTTAGCTCTTGAACAAAGATCCACATTTGGCTAATGACTCGGTCACAAGAAGTCTTGAGACATTTCAAGCTGTTGGAGATATGCGCGAGTTTCAATGTGTAAAAGTCAGCTCGGCCCAATCGCTGGATATACAGGCAATTTTGCTATTGGGGACGTAAGTGTAACTACCTTGTCTTGGGACTAGTGCGACCTCGACGGCTGAAGCCGCTGGCTTGTTTTCAAGCCGCGGTAGCGACCAGATGGAAAGGAACTGCTCTTGGGTAGAGGTTTCATATAAACCATCCCCTCATCTCAAATAGATTCCTCGATGGAACTTGGCTTCATAAATTGCTCCGTGTAAGGGCTCGTTGGCTGACCCAAGAAAACTTAGCCGTGCCACCCCCTTAGGTTCCTGCCATGGCTGTTCCGCCTTGGTCTCCGTTTAGCCACTGCTAGGGCAGGGTTGGTCTGGTCATCCCAGCCCGTTGGCTCCCAAAAAGCCAAGCGGGACAGAGTTTTGGGAGTTAGGAGACGCAACCCCGTATTTGCCGATATCGTTTGCGGACCACTTGGAAGATTTCCAAAACGAACAGGTATTAGACATCATGTCCGTCTTGACCTTAGGTGCCGGGGTGTTGAAATCCATGTAACTCCCGCCCAGCTCCTTCAGGCGCGGCCAGGCAAGGGCCGGAGTAGACGGATTGCCAGTCTTTGCGAATTGAACCCAAGCATCCATCATGTCCATTGACAGTTGAGCCTCCTGGGGCGAGAAGTTAGTTGTCCCGGTTGACTCAACTGAGGTACCAAACACGTATGGGAGTTCCGAGGAGTGGAACGCACCCAACACGTCACCCGGTTTGGCCAGGATAAAGGTGTTGTCAGGGTTGGAGTACTCGTACTCATACACCGGTTGATACTTAGATGCACCGGCGGCGCTTTCTACAGCCGGACATGCCAAGACAGCATCACCTATCGCCTGTCCAAAAGCAAACTCGGGACTAGGATAAGAAGACATCGGATACTCCCGGGCCACTTTAGGCCCAAGGGTTGGCCCGAAGTAGTCGTTGAGCTCTCCAGCCCACTGGGAGGATGCCAGGGCACGTCCCTGAGCGTCGTAGGCGAGATACACAAACAGGGTGCCCTCATCCTTGTTTGCCCCGACAATTGTGGGAATGTGCTTGTAGTGGCCCTCCCTAAATGCCGCCAGGGTGTTGGATGGTAAAAAGTGCCCATCTTGGGTCGGGAACCAATTTACCGACCTGTTGAATATAAAGGTCGGGTCAGGGGGCATGGTGTTGAGTAGTTGATCTACCGGTTTGGAATCCAGACAGGTCAGGTACTGAGAGGCAACATTACATCCGAGGGCCTTGAGATACTGCTCCCCCTGAGCCTCGGCCTGGCTGAGGCTGGGGGCCGCAAGATTGCAAGGCCCACTCTCGGTTATGGCCTTCTCAAAGAGGCCACTAGATAGCGGTGAGGCCATCTGAGCGCACACACTAATTCCACCGGCAGATTCTCCAAAGATGGTCACATTATTTGGGTTTCCACCAAATCGGACAATGTTGTTGTGGACCCACTTGAGGGCGGCCAGCTGGTCTTCAAGTCCCTGGTCCCCGGTGGAACCATAGGGATCCTCCCTGGCCAACTCAGGCAGGGCCAGAAAACCAAATGGCCCAAGTCGGTAGTTGAACGTGACCGCCACGATCCCGGTCTTAGCTACCATCGTGGCTGGGTTGTCATCCATGGACCCTCCGACCGAGAAACCTCCTCCGTATATCCAGACCATCACTGCTCTTGGGTGAACCGGAGCCGGGTTGGGAGTGAATACGTTGATCTTCAGACAGTCTTCGGAGCCGACCACCAGGTTGACAATCGGAAGTTTTTGAGGACAGGGGCTTGGAGGCTGGGTGGCATTCAAGGTCGTCGTCCAGTCTTCCACCGGCTGGGGAGCCCTAAAGCGCAGAGCCCCCACAGGAGCCTTGGCAAAAGGAATCCCAAGAAACTGCCGGGTATTGTTAGCTAACTTCCCAAACACCGGCCCGTTGGCGGTTTGAATTGTGAGTGGGTTGCCACCCAGTTCATAGGCGACCGGGTCTTCGACTTGGGTCGTTCCCGAACGTGACTGGCTGGCGGAGGTCTTGGCACAACCTATCGCGATCAAGGCCACGACAGCCAATACGGCTGCCACCATCTTATGTGTTTGAGATTTCCACGATCTTGCCCCGGTCATAATGAGGAGATCATCTTAGCAAGTTCCAGATCTTTCTGGGTAAGGGCGCCCATACTGTGTGTAGTAAGCCTAAGAACAACCCGGTTCCACCGTATTTCGATGTCGGGGTGGTGATTGACCTCCTCTGCAAGGACCCCCACCTGGTTCACAAATTCCAAAGCACTTGCAAAGTCGGCCATGGTGAGTTCTAAAACAAGCTCATTGTCCACGCGTTTCCAGGCAAGCCCGGTCAGTCCCTCATCAACTTCCTCTAAAGACACCTGGTCCACCTCAATTTGTCCTTTCAACCAAAACTAATTCGTGCCATAAACAATCTATAAGCATTCTTCGGACATTGCGTTAGAGCAACTCAGATCTCTTAAATTGGGGAAATTGGCCAATGCACTACTAACGGTCCGTACCACCCAAGAAGGACAGTATACAAAATCAGTCAGAGCTAACCGGACCCACAATACAGAAAACACATTATCTAGATTTTCTGGCAACTACGTAGGTCAGCCACTAGCAACGGCCGATACCGGACCAAATGGAAATCCCGAGCCAACATCAGGGGCATCACCAAACGCGAAGATCTCCCCGGACTGAGTGACAATCCAGTATCCCTTCCCATCAGAGGTCACAGCCATCCCGGCCACCGGTTGACCTATATTTTGACCTCCCAATGAACCCATCTCAACGGCATCACCAAAAGCAAAAATTCCGCCATCGGAAGCGACTAGCCAATAACCCAACCCGTCGGGGGTTGAAGCCATCCCGACTATGGGCTTTGCCAGGTTCATGCTGTCTGCAGATCCAAACAGGACGGCATTCCCGAAAGCCTGGACCGATCCCGTGGCAGTGACCAACCAGTATCCGTTACCGTTTGGCGTGGTAGCCGCCCCAACTACGAAGGATGAGATCCCAGTAGCTGAGCCAAATCCCTGGGACTGTCCAAAGTTGCCCACCCAGCCCAAGGAGGTGACCATCTCAAAACCATCTGGCTTGGTTAGAGTTGGCGGGGTTTGTCCGGTCCCAGACGAAGATGGCCCCTGGAACGTCAGCGTGGCACCCATCTCTATGGGCACCCCATCTGTTGTGTCGGTGGCCGATAGCATAACCGTCTCAGATACCGGATCGGTGACCTGAAACACGGCATCCCCGTTAGATGTAGTAACCCCAGACGGAGGAGAGATTTTTCCATGGAATGACCCGCCCTGGACACTCGCAGTCAAGGTAACCGACTTGTCGACCACCGGACCCTGATTGGAGTCCTCGATCCACACGTCAGCTGTTGCACTCTGCCCAACGGGTACAAGACTTGGAGAAACCGTGATAAAAGACGAGTTTGTCGCAACAGTGGCGTTCGTAAAGTCCACTGAGGCAACTTGTGCGACGGTAATTGAATCTGTTGTATCGGAAGCCGAGATTGTAACCTGCTCGGCGGTCCCGTCTGTTATGGAGAACAAGCACGACCCCGCAGAATCAGTTACACAGCTTTGAGGACTAATAGTCCCATGAAAGGTTCCACCAGAAACAGACCCGGTTACGGTGACATTTGCCCCAGTCGATAGCAGATCACCGGAGTCTCGCAAGGTAACAATGATGGTCGACTTTGAGGTACCGTCGGCCGGAACCTGGGTAGGGGTGGCCAAAATGGTTGAGAACTCCCCGGATGGTATCGGGGTAACAAATTCGACAGTAACACTGGACGCTAGTTGGACAGCGTCAGATAGATCGGTAGCCGATATTGTAACATCTTGAACTGTCGAGTCCACAACCGTAAATAGTGCGTACCCGTTGCCATCGGTCACTACATTTTGGGGTGAAACTGCACCGCCAAAGCTAGATCCACTAACGCTCATAGTTAAAGAGACCGACTTGCCCACAAGAGAAGTACCCTGGGTCGACACCAAGTGCACGGTTACCGTGGCACTAGACAACCCGTCTGCTGACACCTTGGTAGAGCTGACCGATATAGTTGACAGACCCGCTGAAACCTGGTTCGACGAACCTCCCGACGACCCACCACTACCACCGGTCGCTACAAAAGTCAACGACACCGTCTGATTGACCGTGACGAGGTTGGTAATATCCTCGGCGCTATAGGTTACTACCTCTGGGTACTGGTCAGTGACCGTAAAGCTAACCTGGCCAAGCCCGTTAGTTTGACAGGGCAACGCGTTGCAAGTTATTACTGAGGTCCCACCCGAGGCACTAAGAGACACGCTAGATCCACTCACTGGGGTACAGGTTGGTGGACAGCCAGTTCCTTGTTGCAAAGTAACCGTGATGATTGATCCCCCTCCTCCTGACGAGGTTGCCGGAGAATTGTTGGAAGTTACCAAGGTTGAGTCCACCGCTTCGTCCACCGGTTGGAAACGCACAGAGGCCGTCTGGGTGATCGTGACCGAGTTGGTCACGTCCCGGGCCGTGTAGACCACGGTTTGAACCGTGGTGTCGGTCACGGTGAAGGTGGCAACCCCCGACGCATTGGTGGTAGCTGGCGAGGTGGTGATCACCGACGAGCCCGACCCGGCGGTTAGTGAGACAGAAATCCCAGAGGGCTCTGGATTAGAGAACTGGTCTTTGAGGGTAACGGTTACGGTCGACCCACCCGAGCCAACGTTGGACACCGCCGGGTTAGTGGGCGAGGCCACCACCGTTGAGAGACTTGCCGAGGTGGCCGCGGGCACCAGGGTATAGCTAACGGTCCCGGCCGTTGTATCTGACGAGGTAGTTACCGAGAGAGTCTTAGATCCAGCAGAGGTCGCATTGGTTACCCCCGACACGGTTACCCTTACACTGTCTAGATTATTGACCGTGCAGGGACTTGCCAGGGATATGACGCTAGAGGCCCCCCCGGAAGCACCTGACACAGTGCAGCTGGTAGACGTGGTCGTGTCGACCACGCTATAGGACCCCGATGAGGTTGGGAACAATGTGCTGGCGGCCGCACCCAGGGTTATAGATGACCCACTTCCCAGCGCACCAGCCCCTGAGGTTGTAAAGGTAACCGTATAGGTTACCGGGGTAGCCCCAACCACGTTCGTACTAAGCGTGACCCCGACACTCTGGACTTTGTAGGCAAAGGTAACCGTAGGAGTATCAGAGGCAAATACCGAGTCTCCCACAACCACCGAATCGGTGGTGTCGGTGGCTGTGTAGGTGACAACTTCGTCAACCGTGTCGGTCACCTTGAACTGGACCTGGCCGGACGCATTAGTCTGACACGGAGTCGCCAGGCAGGTAATTGCAGAACTCCCTCCACTAGGAGTCAACGAGACGGTGTCTCCAACGACGGGAGCCCCCTGTGACTCCAGGGTGACCGTGATCGTTGACGAGGACACCCCGTTTGCAGCTACTGTGGTCGGACTTGCCGTGGCTGTCGAGTCGACACCTTCTTCGGGTGGTGGCGACGGGGTTGGCGACACGGTCATTTCCCACATACCTCGGCCATGGGTCGACGCCATCAGCAGTCCCCCGGAAGTGAGATTCAGTTGCATCACCTGGACGTCGGGAAACCCGGTTCCCAGGGCAGACCAAGACGTCGTTGCCCCCGAGGGAACCGCTGTGAACACACCCACGTCAGTACCCACGATGATCCCGGTCCCGTCGATGATCACCGAGTTGGTCGGAGCATTTGGAATCGCCGTCCCACCCGACCCGTTGTCGCTGGTAAAGGTTGGTGATGCACCCTGGGCCCCTGTCACCTCGGCCACCAAGGGACTTGAAAAGGAGTACTCTGGCACAAAGGACGTGAAGGTCACGAAGATGTCTGACGAACTAGACGGGGAGATGGCGATGGAAGACACCCACTGACCTGAGTCTGAGGCCACTATACCTACTATGGTCGTCCATGTCGTACCGGCGTCGTTGGAGTACTGGATTGTACCGTCGTTGTATCCTACGTAAATAACATCCGGATTCACGGGATCGACGGTTATGGTACTCACATAGGAAGACCCATATGAAGCCGTCTCGGTCCAGGTGGCACCTCCATCGGTGCTCTTATAAACATGGTCGGCTCCAAAGTACAGGGTTGGTTGGTCAATACTGGCCGGGTTAGGTACCAGGGCCAAGGGAACGACAAAGTTGGCACTCTGGCACGTGTTGGAGGCATAGGTTACACAGTGTGGCGTCACGGCAGTCCCTATCGAGTTGTACAAGACCTGGTCAGACACACAGTAGTAATTGTTCTTGTCCAACGGGTCGATGGCGGTCCCGGTCCCGTCTCCCCCACAATACATCGGCCAAGTGGAAGAGCCGGTGTATATCTCGTTCCCGTTGTCTTGAGACCCGGCCGTAATGGTCGATCCATTGTCATACTCGTCGGCCCCGGGATAGAACTGAGTGATGCTCAGGTTCGTGTTAAGGTTGGTAACCGTCTCAGAGGTTCCCGGGCTGGTCACCTTGTAAGCGCCCCCGTCGTTGCCCACGTAGAGGTAACCCGATGAGTCAAACACGAGGGCGTGCGTATCGGGGTGCATTGGATCGCTGTCGGCGTAATCGTTCACGTTCTGCCAGGTTGATCCTGCATCGGTGGTCATCACGACACCGATACCCGCGGCAACCACGGTGGTGTCAGAGACGGGGCTGACCGCTAGCACATTGTCGTAGGACCCCTGGTCGTAAGTCCCCCAGGTCGGATAGTAGATATCACCTTGCATGTACAAAGGCGCCGTGGAGGACTTCGTCCAACTCGATCCACCGTTAGAAGATGAATAAAACCCGTCCCCATCAGTAGTATCGTATATCGACGCATACAAGTAGTTTGAGTTTGACGGTGCCGTGGCGACAACTGGCCATATCTGATTTGCACCGGTAGGTAAACCCGAGGTCAGTTGAGTAAATGTCGGAGTGGCCGTGTTGGCATTCGTGGACTCAAAGATCCCGCCAGTCGACTCTCCGACATACAATGTAGAAGGCGATCCTGTATAGGCTAGAGCCATTGAAGACACAACATAACTAGTTTCAAGAGAGCTAAAGCTGGTGCCACCGTTGGTTGATAACCAGAGCCCTCCCTGCCAGCCCACGTAGATGTAAGTAACCCCAACACTCGGGTGGGTTACAACTAGGGACGAAATATGGTAGCCATCAAAGATACTTGAACCGGCCAGAGTGGACCACGAGGTACCCCCATTGGTTGATACCAAGATACCCTCACCGTAGAAGCTGTCCTGGGAGTTATTTCCCTCGCCGGTGCCCACATAGATAGTGTTAGGGGTCGTAGACGTGTCGACGTATAGGGCTCCCACTGCCAACGTTGGCTGGGAATCGGTTAGCTCAGTCCAAGACGTCCCGTAGTTGGTGGTCTTCCAGACCCCACCACCGGCTGATCCCAAATAGAGAGTCCCGGCGGTCGTCGTAGTAGCAATGGCGGTAACCCGACCAGAGCACGGGCAACCATAGAAACTGTCGGTCTCCGGCGACGGACCGATGTTTGTCCAACTCCCCCCTGAGACATGGGCCAACTCGCCCCCTCCACCTTTTTGGGCGGGTTCACTTCGAACGGGGGCCTGCTTGGCCGCATCCCTAGCCGCCGAAAGGGCCTTAGCATACTGTGCCGGGCTGTAATGGTTGGGGCCTATCCTGGCCTGATAGAACCAGTCTTCTCCGGCGTACGGATTATAAAGGGAATTCTCACCGGGAAGATCTGGCCTCTTTGTTGCGCCAAAAGATCGAGGGGCCGGGTTGCTTCTGCCCGTGTCTCTTGGACGTACACGGGGTTCATGCCCGATCGCCCCAGCCACCGCCGAGGCCAGTACGAGGAAAAAGTATCCCACAATCAGTGAGATCCCCAGCGTCCTCCTGAGATTCAATCTCAAGTTTCTCTAAGCCCGACTTGGAGCAAGCCCAGCAATATCACCGCAAGGCTCTTCTATAACCGTTCACTTTACCAAGGATACCCGGTAACCTTCCTACCCTCAACGGATTTTCAACTTTTGACCTCAACCATTCTGATCAGGGTAACTTGCTCAGATCTATGAGGGATATTCCTTGTTGATCAATCCAACCGATACTGGAGAGAGATCAATCTTACGCCATGTCTTACCAAAATCCTCTGATCTCAGGAGTACAAAATTGATCCCCCTCGAACCTTTCACAATCACGATCCAACAGATCCGCGCATTAGTGCATTCTATTTGACCAACAACCCATCCTGATTTTCCAATCCCCAATCTGACATTACGGTCGGAACTCCAAGTGGTACCACCATCATCCGTTTGGAGTGTGAATGTGCTCGTAGCTCTTGAAGTATTTCCAACTGAGGCGACAATTAGACAATCCCTTGCATCTGGGCATGTCAATGAGTAGTTGCCGGTATATCCCTTCAAGAGGGATGCGGGTATTGGTGTTTCACTCCACGTGAGCCCGTTGTCAACAGTTGTAAGTACCGCCAGAGTTCCACTAGCGGGAACCTCCCCTGTGCTCATTGAGCGCGACCATAATACATAACACACGCCGAGAGTTGGACACGATAATGAGTTAAAACTTGCAATATGTCCCGAGGGCGTAGTGAGCGTGTTCCACGTGTGGCCACCGTCATTTGTTGACACCAGCACCGATCCATATTGGTTATCTCGCACTACGATGCAGGTCTCGACACCGCTGCAAGCAAGCACCCGGAAACTTGTAAGTCCAGTGGAAGACGTCAATTCTCTATCCCATGTCTTGCCACCATTATCAGTCTTCCATAATGCCATGCCAGAGAAAGAGGTGACGTAACAGACCGACGCAGAGGGACATGATACCCCAAAAGACGGCCCCACTACCTGAGGGGCGCCGTTACCCAAATGCCCTACCCAGTGTCTTCCCCCATCATCACTAAAATACATTCCAGATCCCGATCCAATAAATGATGAGAGCCAGCAATGGTTAGAATCGATACAGTGAAATGCACCATATACCCAGATGGCGTTGGGAGGTAGTCCTCTGGCAAGTATTGCGTGCCATGTGGATCCGCCATTGTTGGAAACTTCCAGGACGGATTGAATGCCATCTCGGGAAGCCACTCTGCCTAATATCAGGCAATGTGAATTATCGGTACATTGAGGACCCAACTGTACTTGGACTACCCCGGTGACTGCGAGCAGGTGCGAGACGAAGTGGCTCTCTAACCACGTGGGCTCTGGAGGTGGGGGGATATCATTTGCAAAGTTGTCTGCATGGGTAAATGCGATCGCCCCTAGTCCAAAAACAACAATTGCAAGACCAAGAGCACCTATCAGTAGCCGACGCCGCGAAACTCTCGTCTCGCCGGAGGATACCAACCACAAGCATAGTCCCACGGCCACCCCCCCTACAGCTTCAATTGGAATTTGAACTAAAGGTTTGTAGTGAACGAGGCGAGGGAAAATGCACTTTGCCGATGGCCAGTTGCAGCTAGGTACCCGACGAGCCAAAACTGCAACTCCAACACATATCAAAATACCGATAGCAATTCCAGAGCCAACTTGAACAATTAACTTGTGCCAAGGCCTGTTCGACCTTTTTGATATCTGATTAATGAGAACAGTAGAACTAGCCAAACCGAGGGCTAGAGTTGCAAGAGTAAGTACTCCCAAGAATACTCCTGCTCTCCACCAGTTGAGACTTGACGTGAAATACGTGAATGTGGTCAATGGGCCATCAATATTCGGAGAGGATGCATTTCCGAGAATGCCAACCACGGTTGACACGACTTCAAACCCGGTCGCAACCGCGCAGGCGATCATAACGGCGCTGGCCGAGTAGCTCAGGATCTTATCCAGGAAAGAGTCTTGAGGTGCTAGGCTCGCCTGCTCATCTGGTAGATGATCAGCATATTGGTCCTGCGTCATGAGCGATTTGGGGTTACTGGTTCCACGACGGACATTCTAGTTGTAATCAGGAGGGTTACCTTTAGGAAATAACTCATTGCACCCGTTACGTAGCGAAACGACGACCCTGGGCAGCGATGAATACGTGAAGTCCTGCTACCATCAGAACCCCGAAGCAGTAAGGCCGACGCGGACAACTGACCAACGAGGCCCTCGACGAAGTGCTCCCGCCGTTAGGCCGGGCGGTGGAGCGCCGGTGAGATTCGGTCAAGGTCTAGTGTTGAGCACTCTAGGACCCAGTGTTGCATCTTCACCAAGTACGACTTTGAAACGACACAACCACAATCAGGACTTCGAAACTCTGGATTGCTTTGGTTAGTAGTTGACTTCGCGTGCTCCAACTGAACATCAACGCATTGGTTGCTCGGTGTATTTTGGTTGCGGTAGGCTCCCAGTAAGGAGTCGGAATACCTCTATTATTCGGGCAGCAGGCTCAACCCTTTCGAGAGATCGAATGGCCATTTCGACCCCGCTGGATCGGCGAGAGCCAAATAGCTTTATTAGAAGGTCGATGCCGATCGAAGTCGTAAATGCACTGCGCTCGTCCGCGAGCAATGTTTCAAATGAGGTCTTCAATTCAAAAAGGGGCACCGCACGAGCGATACGGTAGACGTCGAGCGCGTCTTTATCCTTGATCCGGTCTGGATTTACTGGCCTATCAAGCCGGTCGGCGAGCTTGTGGGCCTTTGCAACCAACAATGATGCCGGTCCTGCTATCCGACAACGGACGATGCGGATGTCGCTCGGATCAAGTGCTCGGATCTCCGACCAGGCGTTGTCAACTAGAACGGCCTCGATGCCAGACACCTTTCGAGCAGACCTCTTGCCGTGCCCGGAAAGACGAGCACTCCGACGGCCTGATCCGGAAGGAGCTACTGTTTCCGGGACGAGTAGATCGACTGGGACTTCGATCTTCCAGTTGTCGATTTCAACCACTCTTGCCCACTCACCCGGGTTCCCATTTACACCAATTTGGAAGCCAGCTCCTAGCATGACTTCCTCGATATCTGGGATCAGGTCGAGTGAGCCAGGGTCGATGGCCAAATCGGCATCGCGCGTGAACGGACCAACCGGTAGATCAAGATGTTGAGTGTGATGATAAACCCCTTGAGCTCCCACTAGGACGAGTGAATCGATGTGCTCATCCAATGCCCCAAGCGCGTCTAGTAGGACTCGCCGAGCGGCAACATATATCGGATCGGAATCAAGCACCAAGGTAGTTTCTGCTAGTACGAAATTGGAAATCGGAAATATTTCGGCACCGCCAGATATCTTCATGAGACGTCATCCATTCAATTACGGACTCTCCTTCGGCCGGCATTCGGCCTGACCCTGAAAGGCAATCAATTGCGACCTGGCTTGGTGCTACGTACTGAACTTCGTCTCGCCATTCGGCGAGTACAAAGGGCAGATTACCGGATGGGCGAAGAATTGCGACATTGGCACCCTCACAAGCGGATGTCAGCCCTAGCTCACTCTCTACCTCAGCGAGTGATGCATTGGAATATAGGGCCAAGGCCGTAATTCCTACGAGAGGATCGAGTCGGTAGGCAGCAGCCGAACCCGTCACTACAAGTTGACTGGCGATTGGTCGACCTCGAATCTTCTCCATGATGGTGGCGAGAGAAGTCTGGGCGATATACATGGAGGCGTTATTAGAGGAAAACAGATCCACTGTGCTGGCGCGCTGTCGGATGAGTGCCCGCCAATCGCAATCGGTAACGGGACCCCGTTTGGATCGCGAAATAAGACCTTCGTCCGACGCGCTCTCCAAAAGTCGAGATATATAGCCACGGTTCATCTTTGTGGCACCTTCAATCTCAACGACTCCGTAGGGCGGCCGGACGTCGATAAGGAAGCGTAGAAGGCGACCAGCCGTTGGTCCCTTCATGGAGGCAGGGGATGCCGGAGTCGGTTCGCGTCTCTTGCCCTCAAGCTCTATGAAAACTCCTGGATATTCCAGAGCGATTCGAACATTCCCACTGAGGTCGATGAAATTGATGTTCTCGTCGACTAGCGCCTGTCGACTTCTGGGACTCAGGTAATCAGAGATAACGAGGATGGGAGAGGTCCCACCCACCGTTCGTAGACGCCGCGTGAGACTCCGCATTAGTGCATCCATATCCCCTGGTTTGAATCTCATTCGGACCTCAGTAAGGAGTGGTGGCTTAGCCTGCGTGCGTTGACCAATGGTGACCCTAAGGTCTGGATCCGCGACAACGTCAAGCTCCCATGCCGCGGGCAAGCGGCCGCGGAGATATTCGAGGGCATGCTCGACGATCTCCCTCTCTTGGGTCGGTAGCTCCATGGTAATAGTTTACCAGATAACTTGGAATAGTTGCCTTGAAATCAGAGTTATCTGATTCAAATAACTCGACAGTTTATGCAACTTAGCTGGTTGAAGGTCCGTTAACCGACGTTACGGGACGTTACTGCTCTGCGATTCTGGGGAACCTTCTGGTTACCTTTATGGACCGACTTCCCTAGCTAAGTTAGCTAGCACAGTGAATTGCGGGTCAATAAGCATGATGCCAAGACCAATCTTTCAAGACTCGTGGCCGCCGTTGAGTCCGGCGAGACCGACGAGGTCGAGATCGCCCGTGCTGGCCACGTGGCTCGCATCGTTGCGCCTCGCGCACGATCACCACGGTGTCCAGGACATCGCAAGATTGGAGGCGCCGGACGACTTGTTGGAGGTGCTCACCACCAGCGATTTCAAGACTCTAGAGATCACAGCCTCACACGCTGTGCTGGCAGGTGGGTTAGCTCCTCATCTTTCTGATCCGTTCGACCGAAAGATGATTGCTCAGGAACATTCTGAGAACTTGACGTTGGTAAGTCTCGACGAGCGCTTCCCGCCCTACGACGTCGAACTGTTGCTTCTCAGCTGAGACGGTATCGAGACGATGGGCCAACATCAGACCGGCGACCACCAGCCAGCAGTTGAGAATAGCATCCTTCACTGGTAGAGGAGGGTTTCGTTGCGTTGTCAACTTGAAACCGCACTTTTAGTTGCTTGGCATCGTTTGCCTTGATGCCCCCGTACTGATTCTTCCACCTATACCAAGTAGTATCGGTAATCTGAAACTGCCTTGCGACTTCTTCAATAGTGCTACCTTCATTTAGCATTTGGTCTCCTTCAGCAAGTCTCCTAATGATCTGCTCAGGTGAATGCTTCTTTCCTTTCATTTTTACCTCCGTATTCTTTTTGGCAATAGTAGCCAACTAAATTGCTAAATACTCACATTGGAGGTGGCCCTGTTTTCGGGGAGCCGCGCAGTAGGGCTATAAGGTCATCTAGTCGCTCTGTGCGGTCTTCCCAGGAAGATCCCCAGGTGAAGAAGAAGTTGATTAGATTTGCGTAAGCCAAGGGCGAGTCGGGAACGGCCTCAGATGCATGAACCGTCACGTCCTCGAGGTAGTCCATCGGGCAGACGACTCGTTCAGGTTGCGCCCAGCAATCGGCGCGGAGGTTCTTAAGCATCGCGTTGACCATATTTCGCGCCGCGCCTCTGACCTGCAATTTTGTGGCAGCCCCAACGGGGTTCGAACCCGTGTCTCCACCTTGAGAGGGTGGTGTCCTAGGCCTCTAGACGATGGGGCCGTGCAATGGCCTAATCAATCTACTAGGCGATATTGCCAATTACCAAACCTGAGGCGGCTGCATTGCTATCCCCGTGAAAGACGGGATAAGGGGTTTCCCCCCCCCGATCAGGACTCGGGTATCCTCATCTGTGAGTCCATCATTTCGGCCATGAACATCTTGATGAAAGAGTCTGCCTCGTTGGTCATTCCCCCCATGACTCCCCCGTAGATGCCACTGGATGCGGCCGAGCTACCGGCGTTCTCCTTAGCGTAGGCCACGGCCTCAGCTAGGTCCTTGGCAAACTCCTCGGCCACCCCGGGTTGGGTCTGAGGTCTCGTTACAGCCATATGGAGAGCGTTGGGATACTGTTGTCCGTTGAACCTCCATCCTCGGAGCTTCATAAAGTCGTTCACGTGGTAGATGTCGAACTCGTCAGAGGTAAAGCTAAACAGGAAGGTCGGGTCGCCAATAATCCGAAGCTCGGGATGTGACTTTACCGACCCGATCATGGCCTTGGCTGTCTTGAAGATCTGCTCGGCATACCCCAGGTATCCCTGGTGACCGATTTTAACCATTGAGGCCCAGGTGGCCGCGATAAGCCCGGCCGATCTTGAGCCCTCCATCCCCGGCGAACAGTACTTCCCCCCGGTCCAGTCCGTTAGATAAAAGTACTGTGAGTTGCGCAGTTCCTTGGAGCGAAACGAGAGCACCGAGGTACCCTTGAACGCGTACCCGTATTTGTGGGTGTCGGCAGATATTGTAGTCACCCCGGGTAGCCTGAAATCGAACACCGGGATCTCATAACCAAGCTGTGCCCCGAAAGGCAGGATAAATCCACCCAGGCACCCGTCCACGTGAAGTCCAACCTTCTTAGAAAGTGCAATCTCAGATAGAGTCTCGATGTCGTCAATACTTCCATACCCGTAGTTACAGGCCGAACCCAAGATCGCCACGGTCTGGTCGTCGATTGCATCTTGAACCCACCCCGTATCAACCTTGGTGGTAACCGGATCTACCGGGGCCTTGCGTAGTTCTACGTCAAAGAGATGACAGGCCTTGTCAAAGGCCGGATGTGCCGTCTCGGGCTTGATGAAATTAGGCCGTTCAACTGAGCGAGTTGCTCTAGCGTGTTCTCTGTACGCCAGCACGGCATGGGCAATCGAACCCGACCCCCCGGTAGTAATCAACCCACACGGCTCTGAATCTTTCACGGCCTGGGAGTTGAAGAGGTCAAGGGTCATTGAGATAATCTCGGCCTCAAACTTGGTCGCGCTTGGACACATGTCACGTTGAAGGGCATTTACGTGAGCGAACAGCCCAAAGGCCTCGTTTAGGAACCCGTAGTGCTCGTGGTCACCACAGTACATCGTCCCGGAACACTTTCCCGACTCCCAAAATGCGTCCTCTTCCTTGGCCATTATCCGCATCTCGTCAAGAACCTCCGACGGACTCCGCCCGGTCTCGGGAAGCTTGCGGTTGACCTCAAATTGATCGGAATAGGGAAAGTCCATCTCTAGATGTTATATCCAAATGACCACCCACGACCAGGAACTTTCTGTTGCCGTTCACGCCTGGTTCTGATAGCTTGTTCCCAGGAGCGCCGGGAAGCCTGGTCGGCAAGAAACTTACACCGAACCGATTCCAAGAAAATGAACTCACTGTCCACCCCCGTGCTAGGCTCGATCTTTGTCCTAGCCTGCGGGGCTAGCATCTTTAGCTCTAACCGGGCAATAATCTCAATAGAGTCCTTAGCTAAAGGTCTCGGTTTCTCGGACTGGACTCTGGGAATTTTGGCCGCTCTGTTTGCCGACTCTCCAGAGATTGCGTCATCGATTACCGCCCAGGCTCACGCCCAGTCCAACATTTCACTTGGAATAGTAATCGGGTCTAACTTGTTCAACGTGGCCGCCCTGTTGGGCTTGGGTTGCCTCGTTGCTAGACGGGTCTCCTTTGCTAGAGTAACCCTGGTCTTTGAGGGCACCGTAGCCTTAGTGCTCTCGGGCCTGGCCATCTTGTTAGCTGACCACCTACTTTCGCCCAACCTTGTCCTGGCAGCTGCGTCAACAGTCTTTCTCCTATATCTCATATCGGGAACCAAACCATTTATAACCTGGCTGGACACCAGGTCGGCCAAGACCCCAGGTCGTCTCCTGGATATGTTCTCGGCTCAACAGCACCATGAGGTACACGAAGCCCTTGACAACCTTCCCCGAGTTCGCCAGTCAACTGTCACGGTCGCCTGGTCGATCGTCGCGGTAGTCGGGGCCAGTTACCTCATGGAGGTTTCGGCTAGTCGACTCGGAACCCGATACTCAATTCCATCTTATTTTATTGGGGCCGTAGTCCTGGCAGCCATAACGTCACTACCGAACCTGGTGGCCGCTTTATACTTAGCCAACCGGTCTAGGTCTTCAGCCCTACTCTCCGAGGCCATGAACTCCAACTCCATCAATCTTTTCGCTGGCCTATTTTTGCCCGGAGTCATTTTTGGCCTCGGTACCGTAAGCGAATCGAGTCACCTGCTCACCATCGCCTGCCTTGCCCTCGTGTTGAGCACTCTTGTGGTCGCCTACGTCCAGCGGGGTCTGAGGGCCACTGGCGGCCTGGCTATCATCGGGGCCTATCTGACAGTTATGGTACTTATTGGACTGATCAGCTCCTGAACCAACCTTGTAAGTCACCAGGACCTGTTGGCGCCAATTAAACCCTGAACCAGATTGTTCTTGCTTATAACCTTTCTATCAGGACTTAGACCCTTCTAGATTGCTGGGCCAAGTCCGGTCTTTACCAATGGCCATCTTCCTGGTCGTTGAAGTCAAAGTTCCCACAGCAATTTCTGAAATCCAAAGAGCCACAATTTCGTCAGCTCGGGGGAGAGGACTCGAACCCCTAACAACAGGGCCAGAACCTGTCGTGTTGCCAATTACACCACCCCCGAAAGACCCTAGGTGACAGGGGTAACCAGTACACCAAGAACCCTTGGGAGAGTTTACTTTATCACACCACCCATTTCCTTGCTAAGGCGAGAAAGCGCCCCCGAGATCCTCGCTAGTGTCCTCGTACGCCCCAGGACTTGAAGCGACTCAAAAAGGGGAAGTCCAACCGTCGATCCTGTTACGGCCACCCGGATTGGGGCCTGGGCCTTTCCCAACTTTAGCCCGTGAGACTCGCCGATCTTGGCAACCACATCCTTAATGGATCCACCCGTCCAGTCACAGGTCCCAAAGGCTTCGCCGGCTTCGACCAACAAATCCCGAGATACCGGGGTATTTACAAACACCTTCTCCCAGGCCTCTTGTTGAATCTCGACCTGGTCATCAAACACAAAGGACACCAACTCGTGAACGTCGGTCAGCTTGGCCGTGCGCTCTTGAACTAACGGGCACAACTCACGTATCTCGGCACTGGTTGCCCGATCACCTACGTACTCAGTAATCCTGGCCAAAAACTCATCGGGGGTAAGCCCCCTTATGGCCTCGGCATTGAAGTGGGTTAGCTTTACCACATCAAAGAACGCCGGAGAGTGGTTGACATCCTCTAATCGAAACTCCGAGGTGAGTTCGTCAAGGGACAACATCTCTCGGCCGTCCTTAGGACTCCAGCCAAGAAGGGCCAGATACCCACAGATTACCTCTGGAAGATATCCCTCTTTACGATATTGTTCAATCGCAACCGGATCTCGTCTCTTGGACAGTTTCTGTCGCTTTTCATTTACCAACATGGGCAGGTGGGCAAAGGCCGGGAAGGAGGTCTCCCCGAGGGCCTGGGCCACCAAGATTCCCTTCGGGGTAGTCGGGAGTAGGTCCTCGCCCCGGATGATGTGAGAGATCCCCATCTCGATGTCGTCGACCACGTTAGCCAGGACAAACAGGGGGTCCCCGTTCCCCTTTGCCAGGCTAAAGTCCTCTATGACACCCCGCTCAAATACCACGTCACCGCGGATCAGGTCGTGCACGACAACCGGGTCTCCCGGGTCAACCCTAAAGCGCAGAACGTACCCGGGTTTATAAGTCAAATCCCGGTCTCGGCAAAACCCGTCGTAACCGGGCTTGCCTCCTCTCGTGCGCTGATCAAT
>DAIDHF010000010.1 GCA_027452005.1 Acidimicrobiales bacterium | reverse complement strand
GAGGAGTAGCTCACCGCGTTATTCCTGGTCAGTGGCTATTTCTGAGGGAAAGTCCTGGTCACGGCAGGTGCCGGATTTCTCCCACTTTTAGCTTGAGGGGCTAGTGCCCGCAAGGGCGTGGGGGTTCAAGTCCCCCCTCCGACACCGAGCCCTACCCGACCCCCGCGTCAATTGTGCCTCAATAGTGGAAGGTGCCCGATAAGATTCCGGGTATTGCAATTGGAGTTTGGGTTCCTATTTGACTCAATATTACGTTAACGTTAAGGTTATTCATGTATATGAAGCGGGCAACTAGGACACTTGGTGATACCAGAGCAACTCCAAGACCTCATGAAAGTAGTCGATTTCCCGGTAAAATTTTAGATGAGTTGAAAGATGAGCCGCAGGGTAGTTACCCAGGAACAACTAACCTTGTAGGTGGTTTAGATCTCTCACCGAGGTATAAATGGATAGCTTTGTCCAACACAACTCTAGGCGTGCTAATGGCCGTTCTAAATACCTCAATAGTGCTTATTGCCTTGCCAGATATATTCAGGGGAATTGGACTCAATCCTCTTACTCCTTCCAACACGGGGTATCTCCTATGGATGCTGATGGGCTTTATGGTTGTTACTGCCGTGTTAGTTGTCAGCTTGGGAAGACTGGGGGATATGTTTGGTAGAGCCAGAATGTTCAATTTGGGCTTTTTGGTTTTCAGTATCTTTTCAATCCTCCTTTCCATCACTTGGTTTCATGGTGCCCCGGCGGCCTTATATCTTATTCTGATTCGGGTCGGACAAGGAGTTGGTGGAGCTCTTCTTATGGCTAACTCAAGCGCAATTCTTACGGACGCTTTCCCTCCTGATCAAAGGGGACTAGCAATGGGAATCAATAATGTTGCCATGATAGCCGGATCCTTCATTGGACTGGTGCTTGGAGGTGTACTGGCCCCGGTATCATGGAGGCTCGTATTTTTGGTATCGGTACCCTTTGGGATATTTGGCACGATATGGTCGTATCTGAGACTCAAAGACGTTGGCATCCGTAAGCACGCCAAGATCGACTGGTGGGGTAACGCTAGTTTTGCTCTGGGTTTAGTCATGCTCTTGATCGGGATTACTTATGGACTTCTTCCCTACGGGCACCACTCAATGGGCTGGACGAGCCCGTTTGTATTAGCAACCATTCTTGGCGGAATTGGCATTCTATTTGTATTCGGCGTAATAGAGACAAAAGTAGATCAACCCATGTTTCGAATTCCCCTGTTTCGGATACGGGCTTTTGCGGCGGGTAACGGTGCAAACCTATTGGCCTCATTGAGCCGTGGTGGATTGATGTTTATTATTATTATGTGGCTTCAAGGAATTTGGCTTCCACAACACGGATATAATTTTAGCGAGACCCCCCTGTGGGCTGGTATCTACATGCTGCCTTTGACCATTGGCTTTCTGATCTCTGGACCACTATCAGGTCTGCTAGCAGATCGGTTTGGAGCCAGGCCATTTGCAACCGGAGGACTGGTGGTGGCAGGTCTCTCTTTTTATCTACTCGAAATACTCCCGGTTAACTTTTCATACGCTGGCTTCGGGGCTATCTTGCTACTCACCGGACTTGGCTTTGGGATGTTCGGAGCCCCAAATCAGACTGGAATTATGAACTCCTTACCACCCGACCAAAGAGGGGCCGGTGCCGGAATGACAATTACATTTATGTCTGCTGCCCAAGTACTGTCGATCGGAATCTTCTTTACGTTGATGATCTTAGGTTTGGCATCAAGTTTGCCATCGACTTTATTTCATGGACTTGTAGCACAAGGTGTGAGTCAAAAGGTTGCCTTACGGATATCACACCTCCCGCCCGTGGGAAGTTTGTTTGCGTCATTTCTTGGGTATAATCCCATGGGGGCTCTATTAGGTAGTTCCATTCATCATCTTCCTCATTCCACGGTAAAGTATCTGACCGGGAGATCGTTTTTCCCCAGACTCATAACGGCCCCCTTTGGAAAGGGCCTACATGAGGCTTTTGATTTTGCAATTGGAGCCTGCTTTGTTGGGGCCGTGTCATCTTACCTGCGCGGGACTAAGTATATTCATGGACAAGATATATTAGATGCTACGGTAATCTAAACAATGGCTAAATCGACAGATCGATATAAATGGATCGTTCTCTCTAACACTACTCTAGGGATGTTGATGGCAACTATTGATATGTCAATAATGCTAATCGCAATGCCAGATATTTTCAGGGGTATTCATATTGATCCCTTGGCTCCCTCAAATAGTTTTTATTTTTTATGGATGATACTTGGCTTTATGGTCGTAACTAGCGTACTGGTTGTCACTCTAGGACGACTCGGAGACATGTACGGTCGAGTGAAAATGTATAACCTGGGATTCGCAGTTTACACATTTTTCTCCTTACTTCTTACGGCAACTTGGATGAGCGGAAAAGCTGCTGCTATCTGGCTTGTCATCATGAGAATTTTTCAGGGAGTTGGCTCGGCCATGCTAATGGCAAACTCTACAGCTATTTTGACAGACGCGTTTCCGGAAAATGAACGCGGAATGGCAATTGGTATTAACCAGATAGCTGGAATTAGCGGTTCGTTTATTGGTCTTATTCTTGGAGGACTTTTGGCACCTATACAGTGGCGGCTTATCTTCCTTGTATCTGTTCCGGTTGGGTTATTTGGCACAATCTGGGCTTATCTAAAGCTCAAGGAGGTTCCTCGGAGGCAACACGCGAAGCTTGACTGGGCTGGAAATGCAACCTTTGCCCTTGGTCTCGTAGGAATAATGGTTGGGATTACTTACGGTATTCAGCCTTACGGACACCACTCTATGGGATGGGATAGCCCGAGGGTACTTGCCTCGTTGGGGTTAGGTGTGATCCTCCTGATTGCATTTGCAATTATTGAATACAGGGTTGACGAGCCGATGTTTAATCTGTCGCTTTTCAAGATTAGAGCGTTTAGCTCGGGAAGTCTTTCTACGCTCCTGGCAAGTATGGGTAGAGGGGGCTTAATGTTCATGATGATCATCTGGTTGCAAGGGATCTGGCTTCCCATCCATGGGTTTGATTTTTCCCGGACTCCACTGTGGGCGGGAATTTATATGCTCCCGTTAACCTTGGGGTTTCTCATTGCCGGGCCTATCTCTGGATACCTATCAGATCGATACGGGGCACGACCGTTTGCAACCGGGGGAATGCTTGTAGCTGCATTGTCCTTTTTTCTACTTGAATTGATTCCAGTTGATTTTTCTTATTGGCAGTTCGGGGGGATACTCTTGCTAAACGGGTTGTCCATGGGAGTTTTTGCAGCACCAAATCGGGCGGGGGTCATGAATAGTCTTCCAGCCCAACATCGAGGAGTTGGATCTGGCATGAACTCTACGTTTCAAAACTCAGCCCAAGTGTTGTCTATTGGAGTTTTCTTTTCTCTCATGATCTTAGGGTTGTCGGCATCACTACCTCAGGATCTTTTCCAAGGTTTAGTTGCCCACGGGGTTTCTGTGGCCGCGGCGCGCCATGCTTCACACCTTCCTGCTGTATCAACCCTTTTTGCAGCATTTTTGGGATACTCGCCTGTACTCCACCTACTTCCGCACGGTGTGCTGGCACATCTCACAAAGGCTCAATTATCGGCAATTGGCGGACGCAAGTTCTTCCCTAATTTGATTTCAAAACCGTTTTCATCAGGTCTAGACGTGGCGTTCAATTTCTCGGTAGTGGCCTGTCTGGTTGCTGCCGGTGCCTCATGGATGAGGGGTGGTAAATATCACTTTCAAGACTCTACGGAAGCCTTAGATCAATATGAGGGCCTCAAGAGACTTGCTCAAAGTCAGACACGTGGGTCATGACTTCTGAGCCAGAGTACCGAATTGGAGATCTTGCTAGAGAAGCAGGTGTGTCGCCTAGAACGCTTAGATACTATGAAGAACTGGGGTTATTGGTTCCGTCTGGTCATACTGACGGGGGAGAGAGACGATACAGCGCTGCCGACAAAAGGTATCTAAATAGGATCATTGAGTGTAAGGAGCTTCTCGGAATGAACCTAGAGGAGATCAAGGACGTAGTTGCTACCATGACCAGGCTAGAACAGCTTCGCGAGCTCTATCGTGCTGAGCCTGACATGGGGAATGATCAGGTAAATAGCAAGCGGATTGAGATCCTCGAAGAAGCTTTGGCAGAGCGCCAAAGGCTACTTTCGAGACTTGACGAAAAGCTGGCAAGACTAACGGGGCTTCGTGACCAGGTACTAGGCGATGCTCAAAGGTGTGAAGAACTCCTTGGGCAGTTTCGATTACCTTTGGGGGATGCTTCCTAGCTCCTTCCAAGGGTCCGTTCATGATTTTGAAAGGCTAATTGCTTAGTCTGGTCTCATAATGACCGTTGTAGACTCCCCCCGGCAAAGACTAGAGCCTACCAGTTCACCTCAAGGGACCGAGACGGTTCCAAGCCGCACTACGCTAGTCCTGGTAAGATTTGTTCTGGCCCTGGGGCTCGGGGTCGTAGTTGGGCTCTCATTTATCTCAGATACCCATAGCCAACTCGTGGCCCGAGGTGGTTACGCAATGTTCCTCGGAAACCTGTTTGCTATGACGGGGACTTACTTAGCCCTGGTAATGGTCTTAGTAGTAAGTCGACTGGCCTTTGTGGAACGGGTTTTAGGCCAAGACCGTCTAGTCCACCTCCATAAGACTTTGAGTCCATGGCCACTCTCGCTAATTGTTTTGCACGTTGTACTCACGACCGTTGGTTATGCCCAAAATGCCAAGACCGGGTTCATGCACGAATTTGGGACGTTCTTGAGCTCATTTCCTAATATGATTACGGCTACTATTGGATTTGGTGTAATGGTCACAGTTGGTATTGTGTCCATTCGAGCGATCCGAGTCCGGCTCAGGCGAGAGACCTGGTGGACAATCCATCTGACCATGTACCTCGCCCTCGCTCTGTCATACGCTCATATTCTCGCCCTGGGTCCAGCCTTTGTTGGACATCCCCTGGCAAGGGTATTTTGGATTGTCATCTGGCTTGGAACTGCCGGAGTAGTGCTCATCTATCGGGTAGGTGTTCCCCTGGTTCGTTCGTCGAGACACTCTTTGCAGGTGGCCGAGGTCAAGCGAGAGGCCGCCGGCGTGGCCTCGATTGTTCTCCAAGGTAGGAATCTAGACAAGCTGAAAATTTCAGGCGGACAGTTTTTTTCCTGGAGATTTCTAGCCCCTGGTATCTGGTGGCAGGCTCATCCGTACTCAATATCAGCCCTCCCAAAGCCTCCATTCTTGCGTCTAACCGTCAAGGGCATAGGGGATCATTCCAAGTTCTTGGCTTCTCTGAAACCTGGCACAAAAGTACTCATAGAAGGTCCTTTTGGTGCAATGACGGTCCAAAATAAGAGACCCGGGAAAACTGTCCTCATTGCAGGTGGTATTGGGATTACCGCCTTGCGCTCTCTTCTGGAGGACCTTGACTCATCTTCGGAACCGGTCCTGATCCGGAGGGTGACCAAAGATTCAGAGCTTATCCTAAAAAGTGAAATTGACTCTTTGATCAAGAACCGCAAAGGGGTCGTTCATGAACTAGTTGGGTCTAGACAAAAGGTCCGCTTTGATGCCTCCAAGTTGAAATCACTAGTACCAGACATTTTCGAACGAGACGTATTTGTCTGTGGTTCTCAGGGATTTGTCGATAGCGTCGTACAAATTGTTTGTGATTGCGGGGTTCCACCTGAGAAGGTTCATTTTGAAGCTTTTAGTCTTTAGGACGGAACAGCCTCTCAGAAGTTTAGAAAGGATGGTAGTACATTGAGTTCCCCATTTTACAGGCGTATTATAATCTCTGCCGCAGGTCTCATTGCGGGCTTTGTGGCCGTGGTGACCCTACATCCAACCGGGGTAACAATTTCGGCTGCTTTGATCTCCCACAGATCTTCTCCAGGCAGTAGGCCTCCGGCAAGTGCGTCAGGAACTGGGGGCAAGTCAGGAAGTACTGATGGGCCTCAGGCTCCTACTACGAGTGCACCTTCCGTGACATCGACAACTCAGGGACCAGCAACTACTACGTCTACGAGTCAGCCATCTCAAGGTCCTCAAAGCGCCCAAGGAGCGTTAGAGCAATATGGGTATGGCGAACTCGCGGTCAAGGTAACGGTTTCCAACAGCAAAATCACTGACGTGTCCGTAACCACTCTTCAGGTGGCAGAGTCATACTCTGGAAACATTGCCCAACAGGCTGTTCCAATGTTACGCCATGAGGTTCTCTCACAACAGAGTGCGAACATTTACGGGATATCCGGTGCAACCTACACCTCTCAAGCTTATGCCGCTTCAGTGCAGTCAGCGCTCAGCAAACTTCACTTTGCTTGAATTCTAATCTCCTTAGTCAAAGTCATCAATTTGACGTCATGGGGACATTATCGACGATAAATGTGTTCTATATCGGTCATCAAAATGGGGTACTCGTGGAAAATGCCATAGAACAGTCATGTCAACAATTGATTGATTGCGATAATAGATTCAGTGCCTGGAAACAAGACAGTGAGCTGTCAAGGTATCGCGGAGGGGAACTATCCGACGATCAGCTCTCAAGAGATTTTCTTGAGATACTCAAGAGATGTCATCAGGCAAAGGAACTCTCACAGGGATGGTTTGATCCTTGGAGCCTAGAAGGCGGGTTTGATCCGACCGGGTTAGTAAAGGGATGGGCAATCCAACAAGCGATAAGCAAACTGAAGTCAGACGTAGTATTTGGTGCGGTAATCAACGTAGGTGGAGACATAGCCGTATGTGGACGTCCTAACGATGACCATGGGTGGCATTTTGCAGTTCAAAGCCCCTTTGAACGAGATAAAATATCGTGCATCTTGGAGGTAGATAACTCTATAGCGACATCAGGAGGATATGAACGGGCCGGCGAGCTTATCGATCCATTTCTAAAAATTCCTTGCAGCCGGCTAGCTTCAGCAACTGTAGTTGGTCCAGATCTCTGTTTTGCTGATGCATTTGCAACCTCACTTTGCATTCAAGGGGTTCAGGGACTTACTTGGCTGAAGGATATTTCCAATTACGGTGCTGTTCTTATTGACTATGATGGAGAATCTTATACAACCGAGGACTTGCGCTTGATCAATCCAAGGGACTGACCGGCCGTAGACTTCCAGATCGGGCACAAAAGTTGTTATCTAGGGCTGTATTTTGGAGAATTTGTGCGCACGCTAGCGTAGGAATCGGCTTAGTTCTAAGATTATCGGGATGTCACAAGAAGAACATGGAGGCGAAGGAGAAGGTGAAGGAGAGGCTAGCTATAGGCCTCTATCTGGTACTCACTTAGAGGACGCTAAGGCTGGGAAGAAGAAGTGGGCAGATGAAAAACCAAAGGATCCATTCAAGCTAAGAACCCGCCAGATTCATGCCAAATTCAACCGAGCAATCGACTGGATAACGTATGCCGAGGTAACTGCCTATATTTTGGCTGGCTGTGCCTTTACCTTTATGGCCTTGGTTGTCCTCTACCGAGGGGTTGATGATATATATCAGATCCTGGTCAGTGGAACCTTGTCACAGCCTGCATCAACTACCCGTATTGTCGATGCACTCTCGGAATTTCTTTTCGTAATTATCTTGATGGAACTCTTGGCAACCGTAATTACTCATATCCGTCATGAAAGTTTCCAGATAAAACCCTTTATTATTATTGGAATTATTTCAGGGGTTCGGCAGATTCTTCTGATTGGTGCCCGCCTGTCTTTGAACGAATCTATGTCAGATTTGGCCTGGAAGCACTCACAAATTGAACTTGGGGTCAATGTTGGAATAGATGCCGTCTTAGTTCTGTGTTTAGTATTTCTCAAGCGCTACAGGGTGGAAGACTAGTGAATTTTGATGAACTTCGGAATTCCCTGCTGAAAATTGGATTAGAAGAGAGCCAGGTTCGTCGTGGGCAGGATCTGCCAAGTGAACTTCTCAAAGACGAGGCACTTACAGCTTCCGGAACTGTGCCCATGGCACTGGTTTACCCAACTTCTAGTGCCCAGGTAGCGAAAATTGTTGAACTGGCCTCAACTTTCGAAGTCGCCATTACCGCTCGGGGGAGCGGTACAGGAATGTGCGGAGCGTGCATTGGCGGACCAGATTCGATTGTTTTGTGTTTTGAGAAGTTCAATCAGATTTTAGAGATCGATGTTGAAAACCAAGTGGCCGTAGTAGAACCTGGAGTGACCCTTGCTCAACTAGATGACGCATTGGCCCCATTCGGGTTGGTCTATCCGATCTTCCCCGGGGAGCTAAGTGCAACTCTAGGTGGCAATATTGCCACTAATGCCGGAGGTATGAGGGCTATAAAATACGGGGTCACCCGTAACCAGGTCTTGGGGCTTGAGGTCGTTCTGGGCAACGGCACCTTAATGAGGACAGGTGGAAAGTTTGTTAAATGTTCCTCCGGTTATGACTTGACTCAGCTAATAGTGGGCTCCGAAGGCACCTTGGCGGTTGTCACGGAGATTACCTTGCGACTATTTCCTCGACCGAAATTCACTGCAACCCTTTTGGCACCCTTTGCAGACCTTGAGCAGATAACCAACGCGGTCCCCAAAGTAGTATCAAGCGGGATCAACCCTCTAATACTTGAGTACATTGACGCTATTTCAATAGTAGCTACTACTCAAAATGTGGGACTTGACCTCGGTATTCCAGAGGAGATCAAGCAAGCAGCGATGGCCTATTTGGTCATTGTTATCGAGGGTAACGACCACGATCGGCTCGACGGGGACATTGAGCAAGCTGCAACACTAGTAAGTGAATTAGGTGCTCTTGATATATACGTTCTTTCTGAGTCCGTCTCTAGTCGACTGATTGATGCCCGAGAAAAGGCATTTTGGGTGGCCAAGCAACACGGAGCCAACGACATTTTGGATATAGTGGTTCCTCGGTCGCGACTACCCCAATATATGACGGCCGTAGGGGAGGTGGCCACTAAAACTGAGTCTTGGATTGCAGGTTGTGGACATGTAGGTGACGGTAATGTTCACCTGTCAATTTTCCAACAAGATTCCGGTAAGCTCCATGAGGCAATGACACAGGTATTAGCTGCCGGTATCTCTCTTGGAGGTGCTGTTTCGGCCGAACACGGAATTGGGCGGGAGAAGCGATCCTATTTTCTGGATCTGGAGGATCCAGCTAAGATCGAAATCATGCGTTCAATCAAGGCGGTGTTTGACCCAAAGAATATTCTCAATCCGGGTGCAATTTTCTAGGAGTTGTGTAAACATGAGCCATAGACGTAGATCCCTGCGAGGAGTTCTTGGAGGAGACAAACAGTGAACGGAGCCCAGACTACAATTCGAACCCTGCACAACTGTGGGGTCGAAGTTTGTTTTATGAATCCAGGTACGTCCGAGATGCACTTTGTTGCCGCTTTAGACGACGTTCCCGAGGTAAGAGGAGTCTTAGCCCTTTTTGAAGGGGTTGTCACAGGTGCTGCTGATGGATACAGCCGAATTGCCGGCAAGCCAGCTGCAACCTTATTACACCTGGGGTCAGGCCTAGGAAACGGAGTGGCAAATCTTCATAACGCAAGACGGGGCTTTTCTCCAGTCGTCAATATTGTGGGTGATCACGCTACTTATCATGGCCAATACGATCCACCTTTGGCCTCAAACATTGAGGCCATTGCAAGCGCGGTATCGGGCTGGGTCAGGGTAGCTAGCGACACATCGAAATTGGGCTCAGATGTCCTTGACACGGTTTTGGCTGCCTATGGTCCCCCAGGTCAGGTAGCGACCTTGGTTTTGCCAGCAGATACCTCTTGGAATGATAGTGGGACCCCTGCAGAGGGCTTTGTGGGTCCCAATCTGAACTGGCATGATGATGGGGCCATCGAAGAAGCCGTTAGGCTTCTATCAGGTGACCAAAGTAGTGCAATCCTGCTAGGTTCGTCAGCCCTTACAGAGGCTAACTTGGCGTTGGCCAGCAAGATATCCAAGTCCTCTAATGCCAAGATGCTTTGTGAAACCTTCCCAGCCAGACTAGAACGGGGTGGATCTATTCCAGGGGTTGAACGCCTTGGTTACCTGGCTGAATTTATGGAGCTACAGCTTGCTGGTATTTCTAATCTGATCTTGATAGGGGCTAAAGCTCCGGTTTCATTTTTTGCTTATCCGGGTAAAAAGAGCTATCTGGTTCCAGAAGGTTGCAAAGTTCTAGAAGTAGTCCCTCAAGGGTTTGAAGTTTGCCAAGTATTGGAGGCCCTTTCAGCCCAGCTGAAATACGACAGTACTCGCAGTTCTGACATTTCAACTCCAGAGGCAATTTCCCCGAATTCAGTCACTGGTGAGTTGACTGCTGAACTCTTTGCTCGGGCCATTGGGGCAGTACTTCCGGAAGGGGCCATCATCTCAGACGAGTCCAATACCTCTGGACTCTTCTTAGCATCTGCTACCGTTGCTAGCCCACCCCATAGCTTACTGACGTTGACTGGGGGAGCAATTGGGCAGGGTCTTCCAGTCGGTCTCGGTGCAGCCGTTGCTGCGCCCGATAGGCCAGTGTTCTGTCTTGAAGCCGACGGAAGTGCAATGTATACCTTTCAAGCGCTTTGGACTCAAGTTAGAGAAGGTCTTGACGTCACCAACGTGATCTTGAACAACAGCTCCTACGCTGTTCTCAATATGGAATTAAACCGAGTAGGAGTTCAGGCGCCTGGACCAAACGCCAAGAGAATGCTTGATATATCTAACCCAGATATTGATTTTGTGAGCCTGGGGAACTCTCTCGGGGTTCCATCGATCCGAGTAGATCGAGGTGAGGACTTAGTAAGAGAGCTGCAAAAGGCGATCTCAGAGCCAGGGCCTCATCTAATTGAAGCTGTCATTCCGTCGATAATTTAGATTTCTAAAATTCCTAGGTGAAGCCAAGTTGATATTGACTTGGCAGTCAGTTGGTAAGTTGCGTGGCCAATAACCAGGTAAAATGCAGCACACGTTAGCTCAATCTAAGCTTCGTGAAATATTAGTCCGTTATAATTTACCCAAAAACTAGGAGAGATACAGATGCCAGAGGCCGTAATAGTTGCAACCGGTCGAACTCCCATTGGAAGAGCTTTCAAGGGATCACTTACTCAGTGTCGACCAGACGATCTAGCCGCACATGTAGTTTCGGCAGTCCTGGCCAAGGTGCCACAGCTCGACCCCAATCAAATAGATGACTTGCTTATGGGTTGTGGACAGCCAGCTGGTGAAGCAGGGGTCAATGTAGCTCGGGTTACGGCATTATTGGCCGGGCTGGCTCAGGTTCCAGGGGTAACGGTCAACCGGTACTGCTCATCTTCTCTTATGACAATCCGTATGGCGGCCCACTCTATCCGAGCAGGTGAGGGAGACGCCTTTATTGCGGCCGGTGTTGAGACCGTGAGTCGGTTTCAATTTGGTATGGCCGACAGCGGGCCACAAAATCCACTTTTTAATGACGCTGTTGCGAGAACCCAGGCGCGCTCTGAGAAGACTGGAGATCCGTGGAGTGAATCCGCCGGCCTAGCCGATGTATACATTGCTATGGGCCAAACTGCAGAAAATGTTGCTGAATACGAAAAGGTTGCCCGTACCGACATGGATGAATTCGCTTGTCTGTCTCAGAACCGGGCTGTTGCAAGTCAAGAGAACGGTTTTTTTGAAAGAGAGATTGTTCCTGTAAAGTTACCTGACGGTTCTTTGGTCACAAAAGACGACGGACCGCGGCCGGGAACAACCATAGAAGCTTTAGCTAACCTGAAGCCTGCTTTTCGGGAGGGAGGTAGCGTGACGGCTGGGAACTCTTGTCCACTCAATGACGGGGCGGCTGCTGTAATAGTGATGTCAGACACAAAGGCCCGAGAGTTGGGTATCAAGCCCCTTGCTCGGATTGTCTCTTCGGGGGTATCTGCACTAAATCCTGAAATTATGGGTCTAGGTCCTATTGAAGCCTCGCGTCAGGCACTTAAACGGGCCGGAATGACGATTGACGACGTTGACCTGGTAGAGATCAATGAGGCATTTGCTGCGCAAGTGATTCCCTCGGCCCGACACTTGGGAATACCCTGGGAAAAGCTCAACGTAAAAGGCGGGGCTATTGCTCTGGGCCATCCCTTTGGGATGACAGGGGCACGGATAATGACAACTCTTTTGAATGCACTAGAAGACGAGAATAAGACGGTTGGCTTGGAGACGATGTGTGTCGGTGGAGGTCAAGGGATGGCCATGGTCGTTGAACGATTGGCCTAGAATCCAATAGAGTCAAGTCTGAAAAATTATGTGTAATAAGGACTTTGTAGTCGTTGCCTCTAGTTTGCCTTGAACTAGACGGTCCTGTCGCCGTGGTATCTCTGAACAATCCTGAGCGCCACAATGCCATGGGGGACAAGATGGATGAGGAGTTCTTCTCTATCCTTGAGTCTTTGCGCACTAATAAGTCGATTTCTTGTGTGATTTGGAGGGGAAACGGGAAATCGTTCTCCTCTGGTCGGGATCTAGCAGATTTAGGGGTCAGAATTCCCGGCGTGAGTGATTTTGATGTGATTGAGCGTGGCCACTATTGGACTAAATTGCTTTATGAATTTCCAGTTCCGATAATCTGCGCTCTAAAGGGCTGGGTTCTTGGTGGTCAATTTGAGCGCGCCATGTTGTGTGATATTCGGGTAGCTGGCGAGTCATCAAAACTGGCACTTCCCGAACTCGAGCATGGTGTTATTACAGATTCCGGTGGTCTGGCCAGGTTGGTAGAGATTGGAGGCCACTCCCTGGCTCTTGATTTAGTTCTTACTGGCCGACGGATCGATGCCCAAGAGGCATTACAACTAGGGATTGTTTCACGAGTAGTTCCAGACGATGAACTGGACAAAATTGTCCTAGAGATGGCGCATACAATCGCTTCACGTCCAAAAATGGCTGTGAGGATGATTCGAGAAAACGTCCAATCGCTAACGAACCCAGACATTGTAGCTTTGCTAAAACGAGAAATTATAGGACAAAGTTTCGTGTTTGCCAATCGGTCGATTGATATAGGACAAAGTTAGAAGCTATAAATCCAGTCCGGTTAATGTAATTGCGGGTCCAGCCCAAGTTGATCACGGACCGACTGAAACTCTGGTTGTGTTAGAAACCGTCTCTGCCAGTTAGCTCCGTCAACTACCATGGTATGGCCAGTTATATACGAGGCGTACTTAGAACACAAAAATGCACAAGCCCAACCCAACTCACGTGGTTCACCAACCCGTAGAGCTGGGCATCTTGCCGCATCATTTTCATGGCGTCCGGGTACCATTCTGATCTGAGCGGACTCATCGTCATGGGGGAAAAGACCAGGAACCAACCCGTTTACCCGAATCCCCAATGGAGCCCATTCAACTGCCAAGGTCTCGGTCATTGTCTTTACCCCGGCCTTAGCTGAAGCACTGTGAACAAACCCGGGGCCTCCTGTCCAGGCATACGACGCACCTATATTAACAATTGCGGCCCTGGTGGCGTTTTCAATGTGGTGGCGAGCTAGATGTCTAGAGCAATTAAAGGATCCGTTCAATACAATGTCTACTACGGTCTTGAACCCATTTGGTGATAGCTCTTCGGCGGCAACCGGAAAATTGCCAGCGGCATTATTAATAAGTATTGTCGGAAAACCAATCTGAGAGGCAACCTGACTAAAGCATGCCTCGATTGAAGCAGGGTCTCGAACGTCAAGGGTAAAACCCCAACACTCCACGCCATATTCCGACAAGAATTTAATGCCGGCCTGAACATGCTCGTCACTTCGCGATGCAATTGCAACCTTGGCACCGATCCGACCAAATTCTAGGGCAATTGCCTTGCCAAGTCCCGTTCCACCGCCTGTAATAAGTACGGTCTCACCGGCGAACTCATCGGGGCGAAATGGCGTCTTTCCCAGTTTCGGAGGCGCTCGTAAGCCGAGATAGTTGTCAGGCACTAAAATAGAGTGTATAGGTGGTTTTGAAAAGTTCACAGATAATCGTCATACTAACTTTCCTTGTGCTTTCGAGCTGGTTTTAGGGCAAACCACCATATTCCGGCCATGGCCAGCCCTAGTGACAAGAGTCCTACAATTGGCTTCGATAACCTCTTTAGTATTTTCATAGTAAATAATCTTAGTTCCCACCAACCTTTACGCGAGGCCAGAAAGCTATTTTTGTTCCAGCATCAACTTTCAAGCGCGAAAAAGCCCACGGGTCCGAGTGATCCGTGGGCTTCATCACTTCGTGAGAAAAGGCTCAAGGTTTGCGAGTACCACAAATTGTAGCACTCGGTGAAAACCCCTTGGTTAGGCTACTTTTCTCAGTTCGTGAGTTTCCATGACTTCTGCCTGATCATGCAGTTTCCTATCTAGTCCAGAGAAGAATCCCAGGAAGGTGTGAAGCAATAATGCCGTACCAGCCAGTGCGAAACCGGTTAGAGTGGTTCCCACCCAGTCATAACGAACTGCGACGTGGAACGCGGGCCACATGGAAAAATTGGCTAGCCAGGCCATGGCTACACCCATGAAGCAGCTCGTCATAGTCCACCGGTCACGATGGATCTTGAACAGATGATGGAACGTCATGGTCAGAGCCATAGTCCCAAATGCAAATAGGAGAAATGTGGTAAAGAAATACATCTTTGCTCCTTTCTTGTCTCCTAATGAGTGGATGGCCCCATTGCCAACCACTTCATTGTTAATTGTAAGACGGTTCGAAAGTAATAAAAAGGATTTATTTCTAATTTATAGAATTAAGTTTTCCTGTATAAATATCCCGAAGTGTTATGTTGGGCATCCTCGGTGACCAGCTCAAATAGGATCTAGCTGCGCTAGGCCTACGTAGAAATGCCACCTCCCAGGGGTGGGCGGGCTTCAGTAAGTATCTCAATGCCAGGTGTTGAACCCTGGACCAAGAGTCCATCCGTCTTTGAGAACGAAATCGATAACCTCTGGTTTCCGAGGGGGATTCCCTCAACTTCTACAAAAGAAATATTCTCGGGTAAATCTGGCGATAACCAGAGTCTTCCAAAAGGGACCCAGGGGTCGAAGCGCAACAGTATTCGAAGCATGAGAAGTGGGGAGGCAGCTGCCCATGCCTGGGGTGAACATGAGGTCGGATATGCCAAAGGAGTGGGAAGGTCCTCTCTAGACAGGCCACCAAAGAGCTCTGGTAGACGTCCCCCGTAATGAGTAGCTACGTCAAGTAGCCCGCTAATTACCTGATGAGCCTGGGTTACGTATCCATACCGGACCATACCAGCGGCAATCATTGTCGAATCATGGGGCCATACTGACCCGTTGTGATAACTAAGTGGGTTGTATCGTGCCATAGACGATGCCAGAGTACGGATTCCAAAACCCGAGAACATGTCATCAGACATCAAATGGTTGACGACTAACTTGGCCTTATCCACGTCAACTATACCCGTGAGCAAACAGTGTCCCATATTGGAAGCCATGGCATCGATAGGCTTTTTGTCTGCGTCTAAACCAATTGCGTAGTAGCCCTTGTCGGCTATCCAAAAATCACGGTTGAATGACAGCCGCAAGTTGTCGGCCAACTTGGTGTACTTGTTGTCGTTGTCACTGTCGCCAGCTTCTCGGGCAAAGTAGGCCCGGGCCCTGTATGCTGCGTACACGTAGCCCTGGACCTCGGCCAGGGCGATGGGGGCCATGGCAAGCTCGCCATTGGCATATGAAATTGAATCCCAGGAGTCCTTCCAGCCCTGGTTTGCCAGACCAGAGTCTGTAGAGCGCTTGTATTCAACATAACCGTCACCGTCTCTGTCCCCGTAGTTTTCAATCCACGATAGCGCTCGGTCGGCAGCTGGGAGTAGCCGATCAACATCTTGGCTGGCAAGTCCCCAGCGTCTGAGTTCCCCCAACAGCATTACGAACAATGGGGTCGAGTCAATTGAGCCGAAGTAAACCGAACTGTCTCCGAGGGACGGTGACAGGGACTTGTCAAAGCGGACTTCGTGAAGAATTCTACCAGGCTCTTCTTCTGTATTGGGATCTACCTTGGTTCCTTGCATCCTGGCAAGGGTATTCAAAACGCCTAAGGCCAAATCAGGATCAACCGTGAGAGTCATCCAGGATGATATGAGTGAGTCTCGTCCAAAGAGGGTCATAAACCAAGGCGCACCAGCTGCCACAACTGGTTCATCAGGAAACTCTGGGTCAAAAATACGAAGGGAACCAATGTCGTCTAGGGCTTGATTTACCGAGGATTGCAGTGAAAAGTTATCGCTAGTAAGAACTGGTACCTCGGCTCTCCATTTGGTTAGCTGTGACTCCGTTGAGGAGTTAGCTACTGGTTCACCGCACCTATATGCTGGCTCGATTATTTCGCCGTCCACTACTAGGGCAACTTCAAGACAGTTACTCCAGATCTCACGAGGTCCTATGTCTAAGTCCCACTCGAGGTACACGGTTGGCTCCCCGCGAAAATCTTGGGTTTTTTGCCTAGGGGGAAAGTTGGAGAATTTTAGGACTACCTGCGCTGAGGCCTTGTGACGGTTGTGGTAAAAGGCAACCGTGCACTCGTCGGAATTAACTACCAGACTGGGTTTTTGCCCCCGGCGCGACTTATTGGCACGGCCGTCTTTTACGGCAAACAGATCGGCAAAGTCTGACCGAATTTCAATTCCCAAGGTGGTCGTGACTGGTTCGAGTCCGTAGTTCTCTACCGAAATATCCTCTCGCATTCCTTGGCCTACATAGCGAGTTCGGCGGACTAAGACAGACGAATCCGCCACCCCATTTTCTGGGCGGGCCCGGGAGCAAAATGTGGCAATTGACGGCGACAGGGGTGCCGTCGAGAGAGGTTCGGGGTCATCGAGACCTATTGAGAGTTGAAGGTGTGAAATTAGCCGGGTGTCTAGCAGAAATAGTCCCTCGGCACGTCCGGAGTGGATATCGCCTGCACTTGAAGACAGACAAAAACATCTTCCATCCACAAGTGTGGTATTTCCACCAGCACCGAGCAAACTAGTGGGGGACTTCTGTAGATTCCATGGAGAATTTTCCATGTCCTAATTTAGCCGACTAGGGTAGTCAGCGTCATGATCTCGCCCGGTTGGGAATCTGTAAGGATGTTTTTGCATATCTTCTCGGCAGCTATTTGGGTAGGAGGCCAATTTACACTCGCCGGACTGGTTTCGGTAGTCAAGGGAATTTCTCCAGACGCCACCAAGAAGGTGGCCAGGAGATTTGCCCAGCTGTCTTGGCCAGCATTTGTGGTACTCGTAATAACCGGAATCTGGAATGTGGTTGCAGCGAATCCATCGCGTCGAAGCGGATCTTGGAACGTTACGTTGGATCTAAAAGTTGCCGTGGTAGTTCTTTCGGGGGTATCAGCATACCTACACACGAAATCCAAAACTAAGTTAGGTCTAGCATTTTGGGGAGCGATGACATCGCTAAGTGCTCTCGGGGCCCTTTTTCTAGGAGTACTTTTGGCAGGATGAAACACATATATATACCCACACAAGCCATGGCTCAAGGCCAGTCAAGTATATTTGCTATCATCTTCGTGGCTACACTCTTAGCAATATTTGCGTTTGTTATCTGGATGCTATTTACGGGTAGGTTATTTAGAAGACGCAAGTAATTGGGTTGTAATAGGAAATAGTTGAGCGTAACCCTACTATTCCCTAAATCAAGACGTCGTGGACATTGAGACCTTTCCCTGCATGAACACCCCGTTGTGGATGAGGAACTCTCTTATCTTGTTGCCCTGGGCAACGGCCTGGTGTCCAGTAAGTTGGCTATCAGCTATAAATTGGTCAATGGCCGCATCGATTTCACGACGCGCCTTTGCACTTATGGTTAGGTCTCCAGCGCTGGTCGTTCGAAGACATGACGAAACCAGTTCGTCAGGTGACTTATTTTGCGTGTCACAAAATCCCTGTAAAAGTCTCAATAGAGACGTCTGCTGGCTTGCAGGTGCCCTGTCGTGACCAACTTCCCTGAACCAGACCGTGACTGAGTTATAGGAAAGATATGGATGGACTTTGGCTTTTTGGGTCATTGCGGGAGCCCAAACATCTGTGACAACATCCTGACTTCTTCTTGGCGGTAGGGGAAAGGTCCAGGATCTTGAATTAGTCCGTCATCTTTTAGTTGTTTGGTAACTTGGGGATCCTCCTCCCATGGGGTACTACAGTTTCCTTCGAAGTAGGAATAGCTCAGGGGCTGGCGAGGTCTCTGTCCACCAGCTTCGGGTTCTTCTAGGGGGTAACCCACCAGCTGTAACCAAACCGGAATCCAAGTATCAGGGACTCCAAAGGCGCTCTTTACCTTGTCAGGGGCCGTAAAGGCATGCAGACAGGTTCCCAACCCCTGGTCGACAGCTGCATTGAGAGAGTTACATATGGCAATTCCTGTCTCTGTGGCACCCATAAACATCAGGGCCATCATGTTGTCAGCAATCGGCTTGAGAACTTGGGGCCACAAGAATGAGTCAACGTAGGCATGAGACCAGCCATGTGATGGGCTCAAGGCGTGCTGGTCGATAAGTTCTTTTAGGCGTTCTTGAACCCCATCAACATATTTGAGATCGAAATACCAAAAAATGTAGGTGGGTGCCAGGTCAAGCTCAACGGATGTGGTTGGGTTGCGAAGAGCTTCGCGGGTCTCGCCATCTATGTCGTCTCGATTTACCACCAAGGCTCTTGGGTAGTCGGCGTTCATAGACCTTGAAGCCCGGTTGGCCGCTTCTAGCATGACCTGAATTTTAGCCCGCTCTACGGGCTTCCAGGGCTTGAGCCACCTTACACTTCGCCTTGTCCCAACTACTCTCTTGAACTCCATTTATGGCTCCTTTCAATGCTCCCCAGATTCACAACCTATGAATTCGACCGACTATTTGGACAAAATTGTGATTGCCATCGCTGCGGCATCGGTTCCAAGGAATCCTCCACCATTTTCAGCTAGGGCAAGGCGTGCATTTTCAACCTGACGTCCTCCACATCGACCTCGGAGCTGGTCTACCAGTTCAACAATCTGAGCGCACCCGGTCGCACCAATTGGGTGGCCCTTGGACAAAAGACCACCACTGGGGTTGACCGGCACCCGACCACCAAGACTGGTCTCACCGCTAACCAGGAGCTTCACTCCGTCTCCCGGGGCACAAAGACCCAGTTCCTCATAGGTAATGAGCTCAGCCGGGGCAGCTGCGTCGTGGAGTTCAACTACGTTAATGTCACCGGGGTCTATCCCGGATAGCTCATAGGCCTTTCTAGAGGCTGTAACGGTAACTCCTGGTTCATCTATCTGCCTCAAGGTGCCTGATAGGACTACGCTTGCCCTCACTCTAATCAAGTCAAGCCCGTGGGCCTTAGCCCAGTCCTTTGAGCAAACAATTACACATGCAGCACCGTCTCCAATAGGGGCACACATCAAGGTGGTCAGCGGGTCGGCGATCTGCCTAGAGTCCAGTACGTCTTGAAGGGTTACAATTTCCTGGTACTGGGCCTTGGGATTGTGTGAGGCGTTGAAGTGACTCTTGACAGCCACCCGGGCGAAATCTTCCTTGGTGGCACCCGTGAGGTTCATGTAGTTGCGAGCCCACATGGCATAGATCTCCATAAACGGAGAATGACCCTTTTTCTCGGTCTTTTCGGTCTTAGATGCTGGGTCGGGTTCTGCGTCGCCCTTGGCCGACATCGAAGCGATTAGGTCGCCAAAGACAAGTAGGTCTACCGCAGCCCCAAGGGCGGCGTAGGATTTTCTTTTGTCCTGGTGGGTTAGTTTTTCAGCCCCGATAGCCATTGCCACGTCTACCTGCCCGGATGCCACACTAAGATAGGCCAGATTTAGGGCGCTTGAGGCAGACGCACATGCGTTTTCAACATTAATAATTGGCTTGCCCAAAAGCCCGGTGTCACGAAGGGCGACTTGTCCACGGATCATCTCTTGACCAGTAAGAATACCGGCAGCCGCGTTGGAAAAGAACACACTTTGAACATCAGCTGGTTCCATCTGGGCATCGCTAAGTGCGTCGCCGACTGCCTCTTGAGCCAACAAGCGAATATTGGAATCAAGAAACTTTCCGAACTTGGTCATAGCCACTCCAGCTACATACACTTCTTGCATTTCAACCAGTACCTTCCTTATCGTGATCCCAAGTGTCGTCCGTCAATGGGCGTGACCGGAGATCTTTGTAGCTAATTTTTAGGGTGGAGGTTTTAGGGAGTTCCTCGACTACCTCTATGAAGCGAGGAAGACAGTAATTAGCCATTTTCCCGACGCAGTGATCATAGATTTCCTGTTGTGATGTTGATCTTGGCTCGCGTAGAACCACGCACAGCTTTACCTCGTCTTCGCCGAGAGGGCTTGGTACTGCGTGGGCTGCGCACTCTATAACGTTGGGATGGGTTGATACCACAGATTCGATTTCCCATGGCGAGATATTCTCGCCTCGTCGTCGAATCGACTCTTTCATCCTACCCCGGAAAAAGTAGTAACCATCAGAGTTGGTTTCTGCCAGATCACCCGTGTGGAACCAACCATCGCGCCAGGCCTCTTCAGTTGCCTTTTGGTTATTGTGATAGGAAGTAGACTTGCCCAGGGGAGTTCGAAATACCAGTTCTCCAATTTTCCCAGGGCCCAGAATGTTTCCGTTAGGGGACTGTAGTGCGAACTCGGATCCGCCTACAGGTTTTCCCATTGAACCTACAACAGAGTCTCTGTTGAGTAGGAGACCGGGAGCGTCAACCATTCCGTAGAACTCAACTAGCTTGACCCCAAAGCGTTTCTCAAAGTCTCGCCAAAGATGATCGGGGCACCCCGCTGAGAGGACCGTACGCACTTGATGATCTCTATCTTTAGAACTCGGGGGTCGACTCATGAGTATTGAGACAATTGCTCCCAAGGCGTTGAATTCAACAGCCTCATAGAGTTTTAGCTCGTCAAAAAAATGGCTCGCGCTGAATCTCTCGCTCAGGCCAAGCTGGGCATCCAGTACCATTGAGCCAAGAGTAGAAATCAATAAAGCATTACCGTGGAAAAGAGGTAAGGCACAGTACATCGTCTCCCCAGCTGCTACCTCTAAGGCATTCAGGATTTCTAGTAGGCCACCAGGATCAGCTTTAGTCGAGACAACTCCTTTTGGTGGACCGGTGGTTCCCGAGGTATACAGCATGCCCGCAGCTGGCGGGCTAGAGAGAACTTCTACTTGAGGTTCACTATCTTGAGCACACATGAGAGACTCGAAGGTAACAATTCTTGTCTCTTTGAGTGTTGGATATTTTGGAGTGTCAATTGCAACGATCCCGTCTAGATGAGGACAACTAGCAATTTCACTACCTAGCTGCTCAAGGATGTTCCACTCGCCAACCACCCAGCGTACTTTAGCGTCATTAAATATGTGTTCTAGAGCGTTTCCGCGTTGTGAGGTATTGATCGGAATCGACGTCGCTCCGATAAATCCTGCACCAAAGTGAGCCCATAAGAACTCTGGCCTGTTAGAGCAGATAACCCCAAGTGCATCACTTGGCGTAACCCCTAGCTCGACAAGTCCGTTGGCAAAGCGTTGGCAGTTGGACAAGGTCTGTCCCCAAGTAATCCTCTGATCCTTGAATTTCAACCAAGTGCTATCTGGATGCTCGGATACCCTTAGACGAATTAGAGTCTCTACTAGTCCCTGACGACGATCTACACCCATCACGAGTTACTCTTGATCGACCAGTTCAACATTACAAACTATAGGTGTTTACTAATTGTCGAGCCCCGACAAGTTCCAAAAACTCATTTACACCATCTTCTATCAATGAGGCTCGGGCATCTCTAAAGAGCTTTTCCACTAGGGTCCCTTTTGAAAGTCCAAGCCCGCCAAAGATCTGTATTGCCTCATGAGATACCTCAAACGCACACTTCGTGGCCGTTACCTTGGCTGCAATAGATAGTGGAAGAACAGGAATCCCGATCTTTGCGTTATAAATAAATACTAAGCGAGCCAAAGACCTGGATTGTTCTATCTGGGTGTACATCCTAAAGAGCTTTTGAGAGATCATCTGATGATCAACTATTGGCTTACCACCTTGTATTCGACTTTTGGAATACTCAAGAGCTTCCTCAAAGGCTGCTCTGGCAAGCCCGGTAAACACCAGTGCCATTGCCGAGTTTGCAGTAGCTAACGTTGCATCCAACATTATTGAGTATGCCGTCTTGTCAACTAGCATATAGTGATAAGGAATTTCTACCTGGTCAAAAAATATCTCACCTTGATTTAGGGCTCTTTGGCCTATTTTGTCTAGAGGAACACCCCGACTGACCCCGGCTAGATCAAGAGGAACAATCGCAATCCCGCCACCATTCATTCCGTCATCTGGGTCAATAGTGCAAAATAAGAGTGCATGACTCGCGATCGAACCATTGGATACCCATTGTGATTTTTGCCCTGAGATTACCCAGGAATCGTCCTTTAGAGTGGCACGGCAGTTTCCGGCTGCAGACTTGTTGGTAAATGAATCCGTCCCGACACCCAGCTCATCTGATCCGTGGTTAGGTTCAGTTATTGCCCAACAGCCGATAACAGACCCAGTCTTATTATTTGAGAACGGGTTTAAAATGTTGTCAATATAGTCTGACCGTGTACTTGTTTCTCCGGTTGCCTGAACAAGCTGTGACAGAAATAGGAATGGAAATGATGCAACACCGAGACTAATTGCCAAATCGGCTGCGCCCCAGCCAAGTTCCTCAAAGACAATACATTGAGACAGAGGGTCGAGATTAGCCCCGCCAAATTCCTCCGGAAGGCTACTACAATGCTGACCAAGTTCATACCATCCTCGAAATACGTTCCACAACGGTGATGAGCTAGCAATTACTTGGGACGGTGAAAGTTGATCTAACTCAAGGCTAATAGGGCGCAATACGTCCTTGGCAAAGCCGTGGACGAGTGATTGTAATTCTGCGTGCTGTTCATCAAAATCCACGCTTATATCACGGTACATAGACCCCCCTTTTCTCGTTTGCCTTCTCATTGGATCATCTATCAAATATCCCAAGTTTTCAAGGGTCTAAAGCCTCTATACGGAGCGGGACTTTTGCCAGTTAGATGTAGGTAAGTCATCAATTTGTTTGTGGCATATAAACTCGAGAGGACTAGTAGTCGTGGGAATCAATGCAAGTGACAAGGGAAGGCGGGGCTTTGATCTTGGAGGGTCAATCTTTTCACAATCACCAATTACAGTGGCATGGGAGTGCACGAGATCTTGCCCACTCAAGTGCAAGCACTGCCGGGCTGATGCGCAACTAGTTCGTCACCCAGACGAGCTGACTACAGATCAGGCACAGGAACTAATTGTCCATGTAAAGTCTATGGGCGCAAAGGTATTTGTTATAACTGGAGGAGACCCTTTAGCCCGGCCCGATACATTTGAGTTGATTAGCTTTGCAAAGAGTCTTGGGCTTCACGTTGGGTGTTCACCAAGCGTTACCGGACGGGTCACCAAGAAGTCCTTGACACGCCTCAGAGATGCAGGATGTGATACTGTACACATCTCCTTAGACGGAGCCAGTGCTAAAACTCACGACGAGTTCCGAGGTGTGGCAGGTTCTTACAAGAGAACATGGCTGGCAATTGATGCCATTCAGGAGTTGGGAATGGCCCTTCAGGTGGGCACGACTGTCACCCAAGAATCCGCCGGGGAGCTCCAAGAAATTGCTACTCAGATTGCCAGCTTACAAATGCCAGTCTGGTCTTGGACGTTATTCTTTTTGATTCCTACCGGTCGGGCGAGTGATGCAGAAATACCTGACGCAATTGAAAACGAGAGAATTCTTAGTTGGGTGATAAAATCCAATTATCCATTTCGGATCCGTACCATAGAAGCCCCATTTATAGTTCGCGTACGTGAACAATATGAAAAATTATTGAGTGATTCGGGAGGAAAAGATGATTTCGAGGATCTGGTCAAGGTAGTACCATACAATGTGGCCGTTCGGGACGGGGATGGCTTTTGCTTCGTCTCCCATACCGGCGAGGTGTACCCGTCGGGATTTCTCCAGGCCAGTGCGGGCAACGTGAAGAATAACCCAATTGAGGAGATCTATAGAACGTCCGACCTATTTGTTGAACTGAGAGATCGAACTGCTCTAAAGGGCCGATGTGGCCAATGTGAGTACAAATATAAGTGTGGAGGGTCGCGCGCACGAGCCTGGGCCGTGTCAGGAGATCCGTTGGCCGAAGATCCGGGATGTGTTTACGTGCCAGTGGGAGTGTTAGAGGCAATATAAGGATGGGTCTGCTGTCAAAGTATCGCTCTAGATCAATAAACACGCATTTTTGGCACGATAATGGGAAGGGCTTGAGGGTCCTTATAGAGGACTCCGATTATGCTAGAGCATCTGCGATATCCCGAATACTTTCTGAGCAAGGAATGGAGTCAGTAATCTGCCATGGTCCGGAAAAGATCCTCAGGACTAAATGCCCCCTAGTCCAAGACGATTATTGTCCACTTGTTACGAATTCTGATCTGATAATATTTGGTTTTGATCTTGGCGATCCAGAGTATCTTCAGATACTGGCCTCGATAGTTCCTTACTCAAGGAAAGTCCCAGTAGTTGTTCTGTTGGGAGATGACCCCAGTCCCATAGAGGAGTTTCTCCCAGCAACTATTTTTGGAGTGTCACCACCAATAACGAGTCGGAAGATGGCCCGAGCAGTTGAAATTGCCATGAAAGAGTTTGCTGAGCAAAGTCATTAGCAGGTTGGTGGACTAAGTACGCTTAAAAAACGACCTGGCAATAATCTCGTTCATTATTTCAGATGTACCGGCACCAACAGAAAATGCGGAAAGGTCTCGGAAGTATCTCGGTATAGGAGATTCCTCGATCTGGCCGAAGGCACCATGCATCTGTAAAGCCTCTCTAGATACCTCCTGGGCAACTTGTGCTGCGAGCAACTTTGTCATGGCAACTTGCTCGTAAGCTCGGTAGTGACGGTTTTCAAAGTGGTATCCGGCTTGATAGGTGAGTGCTTTCAAGGCCTCTAGCTCGGCAACTAACTGAGCAACACGGTGCTTCCAAGACTGATGTTCTATGATCGGCAAGCCAAAGACCTCCCTTTGGCTACCGTACTCCAGCATGGCTTCCAGTAAATACTCACAGGCCCCAATGGCAAGCCCGGCGACAACTAACCGCTCTAGAGAAAGATGCGACAAAAGCAATCCAGAGGCCCTTCCAGGGTTGCCCAAAAGATACTTGGCCGGAACTCGGCAATCAGAGAAGTAGACCTCGGAGGTTTCAGAGGACCTTAGACCAATTTTGTCTAGGACTTTTCCTCGTGAAAAGCCAGGTAGTGTCGTAGGAAGGACAAACAGGCTCAGGCCATATGCCCCAGACGACGACGTCCTGGCTAGAACTGTAATAAAGTCAGCCGATCCTCCATTTGATATGTAGGTCTTAGAGCCGTTGATTGTGAAGATGTCCCCTTTCCGGATAGCTGATGTGGCTACCCGGGTAATGTCTGACCCGCACTCGGGCTCGGTGATGGCAATTGCCCCAATCTGTTCTCCGGACAAGCCGGGGACTAGAAACTCATCTATTAGTACTTGGGATCCGTGGGTCGCAATCAGTGACAGTGCGTACTCACAGTGGACCATTAGTGACAAAGCCGTACCCAGTGCTCTACACCTGCCAAGTTCCTCGCACAAGATCAAGGTGGCGAAGACATCAAGTCCCTGCCCGCCGAGGTTAATGGGAAATCTAAGCCCGCACAGTCCGGCACTCGAAAACTTAGTAAAGATCTCCCTGGGTACGACCCCAGCCAACTCCCACACATCCACATTTGAAACAAGTTCTTTTTTGACAAAATTTGAGACAACCTGGCGCAGTTCTTCGTGGTCTTGGGTTACGAATGGGGAGTGTGGTGGTTGGTCTTGCATGTTTAGGTCCAAATTAGTCTAGACGCGAGAAAATTGAAATATATGAACATGCACGAGGCGGTTACTAGCTAGTAACCTCATCTGTGTGACGGTTCTTGGAAATAAGGTAAACCCACATTCGCCTACTTATTTGGAAAACCAACAGGCCATGCTAGCGCTTATCGAGGATTTGGAGTCAGAGCTAGAGCTGTCACGAGCCGGAGGTGGTGAAAAGTACGTTCAACGCCATAGAGAGCGTGGCAAGTTACTGGCCAGGGAGAGAATTGAACTTCTTCTCGATCCTGACTCCCCATTTCTGGAATTGTGCCCATTGGCGGCCTGGGGTACCAGCTTTAATGTGGGGGCCAGCCTGATATTTGGCCTAGGGGTCGTTGAGGACACAATCTGTGTAATTTCAGCTAACGACCCGACCGTAAAGGGAGGGGCATCAAATCCTTATACCATGAAAAAGGCACACCGGGCCGCTGACATTGCGAGAGAGAACAGACTCCCGCTAATCAATCTGGTCGAGTCGGGGGGTGCAGACCTTCCAAACCAGGCCGAGATATTTATCCCGGGTGGCCGGATGTTTCGAGACTTGACACAGCTGTCGGCAGAAGGGATTCCAACGATCTCATTAGTATTTGGGAACTCTACCGCCGGTGGGGCTTATGTACCGGGGATGTCAGACTATATTGTCATGGTAAAAGAGCGAGCCAAGGTGTTTCTTGGTGGACCCCCTCTAGTGAAAATGGCCACAGGGGAAGAGTCCGACGACGAGGAACTAGGTGGTGCGGAGATGCACGCCAGAGTCTCAGGATTATGTGACTTTATGGCAGAAAATGAGTTGGACTGTATTGGGATTGGAAGACAAATTGTCAAGCGTCTAAATGTCACACGTCCAGGAGGTTGGAGGACAATTACCGACAAGGGCGCCCGGGGATATGGAAACCTGGCAGTCTTAGGTCATGGATCTCTACAACGTCGTAGCTTCGGGGAGCCAAAGTACTCTCAGCACGAGCTACTGGGGATACCGTCAAGTGACGCCAAGATCCCTTATGACCCTAGAGATGTGCTTGCCAGGATCTTAGACTCATCGGACTTTGATGAGTTCAAGCCACTCTATGGAACCAGTCTCGTTACCGGTTGGGGTTCAATTTACGGGTTTCCCATCGGCATCCTGGCCAACCACCGTGGAGTCCTCTTTTCACAGGAGGCGCAGAAAGCCACTCAGTTTATCCAGCTCGCCAACCAGTCCGATACGCCGTTAGTATTTCTTCAGAACACCACCGGATATATGGTTGGAAAAGATTACGAGCAGGGAGGAATTATCAAAGACGGGGCCAAGATGATCAATGCCGTCTCAAACTCGAGGGTTCCGCATCTGACCATAAACATTGGGGCTTCTTATGGAGCAGGCAACTATGGGATGTGTGGAAAGGCCTTTAATCCGAGGTTTTTATTTGCGTGGCCTAATGCTAGGTCCTCGGTAATGGGCTCAGCCCAGCTTGCCGGGGTTCTTTCTATTGTGGCCCGACAGGCCGCCGAGGCTCAAGGTCGCGAGTTTGACGAGGCCGCCGACCAAGAGATGCGCAGTTTTGTTGAAGCTCAAATCGAGTCTGAGTCAATTGCCAAGTTCATCTCCGGTCGTCTTTATGACGATGGGATAATTGATCCGCGTGATACTCGGACGGTTCTTGGAATGTGTCTTGAAGTTGTATATCAAAATGGTGTGGCCGGAACTAGGGGTTATGGCATCTACAGAATGTAAGACAAATTCAATAAGAAGGCTACTGGTTGCCAATCGGGCCGAAATCGCCGAACGGGTCTTTACGTCGGCGAGATCTCTCGGGATCGAGACCGTTGCTTTGTATTCAGACCCAGATGCCAATCTGCGCTATGTAAGATCGGCCGATCAAAGTATTCATCTGGCCGGGAGTACGCCAGCGGAGACCTATCTAGACGTCAACAAAGTTCTGGAGGCAGCCGTGAGAAGTGGATGTGACGGCATTCACCCCGGATACGGGTTCTTATCTGAGAATCCCAAGCTGGCACAGGGTTGTCTTGATCTGGGTATTACCTTTGTAGGTCCCAGCGTAGAGTCCATTGAAATTATGGGCTCAAAGCTCGCCTCAAAGGCGTTGGCCTTACGACACGGAGTTCCCACGCTGGACTCCTTAGACGTGACCGAAATTACTAGTAATCAGGCAGGGGAGTTCGCCAAAACAATTGGATATCCCGTATTAGTAAAGGCCTCAGCTGGTGGGGGAGGAAGAGGCATGAGAATTGTCGAGTCCCCCGAGCAACTTGATCAGTCAATCGAATCTGCCAAACGTGAGGCCTTGAACGCCTTTGGGGATGCCACGGTATTCATTGAAAAGTACGTTCAAAGCCCACGCCATATAGAGATTCAGGTAGTAGCAGACCAACATGGGCGCGCCATCCATCTATGTGAACGTGAGTGTTCAATTCAACGTAGACATCAAAAAATAGTTGAAGAGTCTCCGTCACCGTTCTTTGACAAGCACCCCGAGCTTCGACTGCTCATGGGCCAAGCCGCAGTTGACCTTGCCCAGGCGGTGTCTTATGTTGGATTGGGCACGGTAGAGTTCGTTGTAGACGCCCAAGGCAACTTCTATTTTCTAGAGATGAATACCCGGCTTCAGGTCGAGCATCCGGTAACCGAGGCCGTTCTAGGTATTGACCTGGTAAGAATCCAGATAGAGGTCGCTCAGAATCGCCACCTTGGAGACCTCATTGGCGATATAGACCAGAGTGGTCACGCAATTGAGGTACGCCTCTATGCAGAGAATCCCCAACTAGATTGGAGGCCCGAATCGGGGACCCTTGAGAAGTTTCTTGTGCCCGGACAGACCGAGTTTCAAATCGGTGGGGCTATTCGAGTTGACAGTGGGTTTGAAGATAACAGTGTGGTAAGTACCTACTATGACTCCATGCTGGCCAAGGTAATTGCCTATAGCGACACTCGCCAAAATGCTCGTAAAATTCTTCGTAAGACTCTTATTGACAGTGCAATTTTTGGGGTTCACACTAACCGGGATCTCTTGATCGGCATCTTGTCAAACTCTGATTTTGTTGACGGTAATACCGATACAGGGTTTTTGGTGAGAAATCAACCTAACGATCTCATCGAGGCCTCCTTAGAGGAAAAGTGGCTTGAAATCTCGGCGGTAGCGGGTGCTCTAGTTCTTCAAGCCAGAGAGCGCGAAAATACCCGAGCATTTGTGAACACCCCATCTGGTTGGAGGAATTCTCGATCGACCACGCAGTTTGTTGATTTTTCCCATAACGAGGAAGTAGTTCGGGTTGAGTATTTCAACTCTTCGGATGGATTTAGGATTGCGAACCTTTCTCAACTAGGTCTGGAAAGTGTTCGCGTAATTTCGTCAACCTCCAGTCAGGCAATCTTAGAAGTAGACGGACGTACCCATAGGTTTCAAGTTCTCGCGCTCGATACCCAGGTATTTATCCATTCTACCTTGGGGCTAGTTTGTTTTGGCCGGCTTCCCAGGTTTCCGGCGGGTCAAGACGAAATAAGTCCAGGCTCTCTAGTCTCCCCAATGCCCGGTGTTGTGGTCAGAATCGAGGTACTAGAGGGTGACCGGGTAGAGGGTGGTACGGTAATGATGGCCCTGGAAGCTATGAAGATGGAGCACAAGATAGAGGCCCCCATTACTGGCACCGTAAAAGAGATTTTAGTCTCGGTAGGATCGCAAGTAGAGGCCTCTCAGCTATTGGTCGTAGTGGAAGAAGAACAATGAGTTTGAACCTGACAATGGCCTCCAGCAGTAGCACTTCCGGGACCCCTGAATGAACTTGTCTGTACCAACAATGGCAGAGTTATGTGAAGCACTTAGGAGTGAACACGACAAGATCAGGTCTCAAGTTCTTTCTCTCGATAGCGGCCGGTTGTCTACTGCGACACCGTCACCGGGATGGACTATTCGTGACCAATTGACCCACCTGGCATTTTTTGATGAACGGGCCTTACAGTCGGCCATTGACCCAGACGGGTTTGACCTAGATGTTGCACGGGCTTATGAGAATTTCGACGCCTACGAGGCTAGTCACCTTGAACTTGGTCGGGCCAAGTCACCAACTGAATTGATTGGCTGGTGGGAGGGATCGCGATTGAGACTTGTTGATCTGTTTTCGCGCATTGACCCAAAAGAAAGGCTCAAATGGTATGGTCCGCCCATGAGTGCCAGGTCTTTCGCAACGGCTAGATACATGGAAACCTGGGCTCACGGACAAGACATTTTTGATGCCCTTGAAGTGGTTGTATTACCAGATGACAACATACGTCACATCTGTGATCTGGGGGTGCGGACGCGAGGCTTTAGCTACGCTCTCAGGGAGCTAGAAATGCCCGATTCAGAGATTTTTATAAGGCTCTCATCGCCATCAGGTCAGGTTTGGGAGTGGGGTAACGATGAAGACGGCAATATCATAGAAGGCACCGCCTTGGATTTCGCCTACCTCGTGACTCAGCGCAGAAATCCAGCCGAGTTGGCACTGGAGATTACTGGAGCCGATGCACATGAGTGGGCATTGATAGCCCAGGCCTATGCTGGCCCCCCTGGACCGGGACGCTAACGCCGATCTGGTTATCTAATAAGAGTGCGGCAGGCCGAGGGAATGTTGTGCCACAAAGTTCAGGATCATCTCTCGACTAACCGGAGCTATGCGAAGCAACCTGGCTGATCCAAAGTAAGACATTAGACCGTATTCACTAGACATCCCGTTTCCACCGTGGGTTTGAATGGCCTGGTCAAGGCAGGCGATAGCAGCTTCAGCAGCTGCATACTTGGCCATGTTGGCAGCTTCTCCGGCTTGTTGAGGCGAACCTCCGGTGTCAAAGAGCCAGGCTGCCTTTTGCATCATTAGTCTTGCAAGTTCGGCCTCAACTTTTAGTTTGGCCAAGGGATGTGAGATGCCCTGGTGAGCGCCGATGGGGACCCCCCATACTTTTCGCTCCCGAGCATAGAGGGAAGCCTTGTCTAAGGCGTAGCGCGAAACCCCAGACGACAGAGCAGCCGAGAGAATCCTTTCAGGATTGAGGCCCATAAATACCTGTCTAAGCCCGTCATGCTCGGTCCCGATCAAACGGTTAGCTGGAACTTCAACGTTGTCAAAGAATAGAGTGAATTGATTTTCCGGTGCGGTAATTTCTACTGGTATTACCGACCTCTCGATTCCCGGAGCGTCTGCATCTACTATGAATAATGACAGCATCCCCTTACCGGTCTTCTCATCAATACCGGTCCTGGTAACTACCAAGATTGCATCGGCCTCATCGACGCCAGAAATGTAGTACTTGGTCCCATTTAGACGGTAGATATCCCCGTCTTTGGTTGCCGTGGTAGATAGTTTATGGGAGTTTGATCCGGCATCTGGCTCGGTAATGGCAAATGACATTTTTAGCTCTCCGCTCGCAAAGCGGGGAAGCCACTCACGTTTCTGGTCCTCGGTTCCAAACTGAGAGATTACCGTGGCACAAATTGCCGGTGACACGACGATCATTAGAAGGGGACAACCCTTGGCGGCGAGTTCCTCCTCGACGATGGCTAGCTCATATATGCCCATACCGCCGCCCCCATACTCAGACGGTACAGAGACCCCGAGAAAACCGGCTTCGCCTACAGCATCCCAAAGTTCGTCGGATTTCTCGCCCGCTTTGGCCTTGGAAACGTAGTACTCGTGACCAAACTTGGCCCCGATCTGCGAAACGGCCTCGCGAAGCATTACATGCTCGTCAGATTCAACAAAGTCCACTGTTTACCTTCCTATTTTGCTACCTGCCCTTATCCTACAAAATAAAGTTACCGAGCGGTAATAATGCAGGTCAATTCCGGATATTGCTACCTTGGTCCTGGTCTTGTGGGTTGGGGATTCACTAACATGGGGAAATGAAGCTAGGTGAACTGACTGATGTCCTCTATCGGGTGGACCAGGGACTGGCTTGGATCACCATCAATCGGCCTGAGCGATACAACGCATTCCGAGCTCAAACGGTAGAGGAAATGATCGTTGCCTTTAAAGCAGCTTGGGCTGATAGGTCAGTGGGTGTGGTATGTCTTACTGGCGCGGGAGACAAGGCTTTTTGTGCAGGGGGAGATCAAAAGCAGAAAAATGAAACCGGTGACTATGGTCCCAGTGAGTCCGGCCTGTTTGAAATTGAATTACTTCATAAAGTGATTCGCGATATACCTAAACCGGTTATTGCAGCGGTCAACGGAGTCGCGATGGGAGGAGGACATGTTCTACACGTTATATGTGACTTGACCATAGCCTCTGAAAGCGCTCGATTCGGTCAAGCTGGTCCCAAAGTGGGCTCCTTTGATGCCGGATTTGGATCAGCCTATTTGGCCAGGATCGTTGGGGAGAAAAAGGCCAGAGAGATCTGGTATCTCTGTGACATATTTGATGCGAAAACGGCTGAGTCGTGGGGGCTAGTTAATAAAGTGGTACCTCCCGATCAACTTGAAGCAGAGGTTAGATTGTGGGCTGATAAGATACTTACCAAGAGTCCCACGGCTATCAGGGTTCTAAAGCACTCCTTCAATGCAGATTCTGACTCAATTGCCGGGATAGGCTCACTAGGCTTTGATGCACTTGAGCTTTTTGCCCATAACCCGGAGGCGAAAGAGGGGACGATGGCCTTCAACGAGAAACGTGACCCAGATTTCTCAAAATTTAGAGCTTAGTTAGGAGATGAAATGGTAGATATCTTACGTCCCGCCCGACCCTTGAGAGTGGTAAAGGACGTCGACGTGTGCGTGGTAGGGGCAGGTCCAGCTGGTCTAGGTGCTGCTATTGGGGCTGCCCGCTGTGGTGCCCGCGTGGCTCTAATTGAACGACACGCGTTTATGGGTGGTAATTTTACAGCCGCATCGGTTGGCTCGGTTTGCGGGCTCTACTACAAAAATGGGGGAAGCTTTGAGCACGTCGTTGGAGGCGTTGTTGACGAAATTGTTGGAAAGCTCAAGAGCCAAGCCAAGGCAATTGGTCCCATTCCCTTTCAAGAGTCAGCTATCTTGCTGTATGTACCCTGGTCGGCCAAGAGGCTTTTCGACGACCTGATAAGTAGTGAGGAAAATGTTGACCTGTTTCTACACGCCGTAGTATCTGAGGTGGTTGTAGAAGGTGGTCACTTACAGGCTGTAGTGGTCTCGTCCAAGCAAGGCCCGGTAGCGGTAACTGCCAAGGCGTTTGTGGACTGCACGGGCGATGGTGACCTGGTCTTTTTCGCCGGAGGTGAGACTGTAATGGGTGGTCCTGGTCAACGCCAACACGCATCCATGCAATTTTTCCTTCAGAACGCCGACCAAAATGTGGCTCTTACTCGCGGAATTCCAAACTTCGGTGAAATCATAGCTAAACACGGGCAGCATCTCAGTAGGGATGCCGGGGCGTTGATCCCCACCTTCCGACCCGGTGAGTTTATTGGGGCGATGACTCGGGTGACCAATCCCGACGGTACGCCAATTGATATTACAGACTTAGATCAGGGTACCTGGGCGGAGATTCACGGTAGAGCCCTAGCCGAGGAAGCAGCCAGGTTTGTTATTGAGGAGGTCCCTGGTTTCTCGGGGGCCTTTCTCTCTGACTGTGCTCCCAATGTCGGGATAAGGGAGTCTCGACGGGTTATTGGCCAGTATGTTCTTTCGGGCAAGGACGTTCTTGAAGGTGCCCGATTTGAGGACCCGGTTGCCTGTGGTGCCTGGCCACAGGAATACCACAACCAGGGCCGGTCCACTAACTACGTTCATCTACCTGAGGGCAGTTACTATCAGATCCCTTACCGGAGTCTCCTTCCGCTCGGGTTTGACAACCTGTTCGTGGCAGGCAGGTGTATATCGGCCGATTTTGACGCATTAGCCTCGGTTAGAGTTATGGCTCCATCCATGGCCTTGGGACAAGCCGCTGGGGTTGGGGCATACCTGTTGGCCAGACATGGAAAGGCCCCTTACGCAGACCTACGAGACCTCCTAGAGACTTCCGGGGCCAAACTTGGTTAGCGGAGTGGCAAGAATCTCTCTGTTGGGCCAAGTTACCAGTCTCTTAGCGACGCTGTGACCAATAGCCCGCTCTCAGATCGAACTCAAGATGACGGTCTAGACCGCATTATGACCATACCGAACATCCTTTCGTTAGTTAGGATATGTGGGATTGGACTATTTGCGTGGCTGATCTTGTCGTCAAACCACAGGTTTGCCGGTGCGTTTTTGTTGGCCGGTCTCGGGGCAACTGACTGGGTGGACGGCTATGTAGCGCGTAGGTTTCATCAAGTGTCAACCCTGGGCAAAGTTATAGATCCAGTGGCTGACAGGGTCTTGTTTCTGGTTGGGATTACTTCAATTTTGGAAGTAGGTGCAGCTCCACTGTGGATTGGAATAATCGTGCTAATTCGTGAGGCGATCGTGTCGGTGGTGACCATTATTGTAGCTAGTCTGGGGGGTTCTCGTATTGACGTAATCTGGGCAGGTAAAGCTGGCACATTTGCGCTGATGTTTGCATTTCCGGGGTTTCTTCTAGCAAGTTCTTGGACTCCTACTCTTGCCTGGATTGAAGACCTCTCATGGATATTTGCTATTGGGGGGCTTGCGCTAAGTTGGTTTGCCCTTTTTGCATACATTCCCAAAGTGTTTGGGTCTCTCTCTAAAAAGTCACCTAGATTAGGTAAGGTTCAAGAGTAGTATTACTGGCCCATACAAGCTGGAGCAAGTGCTCGTGAACGTGGTGTGCAAAAATATGTTCATGAGACTATTTAGGAATCGGGATCCCGCTACCGGAACCTTTGATCGTCATGTGGTATGGCTCAAGTCCGCCTCGGCTTCCCAGTGGACACGTGGAAACATCAAGATTGAGTCCGGTCGGGTTTTATTTGTCCCAGATGATCCTAGCTCCTTGCCCGGTACCTTAGGACCTATCGACCTACCAGTAACAACGGTCCAAGTTCGCTCCGGGCCCCTCCAAGTGATTCGAGGTACCGCAACACTACTAGCCGAGGGGCAAACAATAATACTAACTTTTTACGACCCTAAGACACGTTCGAGTGACCTGCACGCAGACATGCTCACGGGAGAGAGCGGAGCGTGGGCTGCGAATGCCATTTCTAGTACAATGGTTATATCGAGCCTCAAGAGGGAGTTGGCGCGTGCCAGACGCAACTCAGCGTGAAGTTCACAGTCTTAGGCCAACTGAGCGTTCAAAGCCTTGGCCCAACTTACCGGCCTGGAACGCCCTAAGTGCCCTCCCAAGGCCAAGTACGCGAAGAAAAAATGGACCACCATCTTTCGGGTCAGCAAAGGTGAACTCGTAGCGTACTTCAGATACCTGAAGATTGAACCCTGTAGATCCCGGGTGCATTGAAATTGCCATGAGCTCAACTGGGACATCTAACTCACAACCCTGGGCGGTCTGGAATTGAATTCGCGTTGAATCGGCGCAAATTTTGCCGACTCTAAACTTCATAATTCCTGGTTCCCGGCGCCAGGCCTGCGCACTGAATAATTCCGGCGGCATGGTATTAGATATCGAGGATGAACCTGTCATTTTGCAAGGACTTCGTCTAGATATTTCACCTCAACAACCTTTCCTCGGTTTCAATGATAGTTGTGTCGCGTCCATATCTCTTCCTAGGGATGTCCCGAGTTAGTGATTGGCCGAAGTTCAAAATTACTAGGGAGGATTTGATACGCAAACTAGGGAACTCCCTAGGGCATATCTGCATGGCAGATAACTAGGATCTGATCAGCACAAATGAAATGTGTTAGGACAATTTGAAAAGGATGTACCGTTGAAGCGATCAAGAATATTGTGGATGTTTGCCATAGTTTGTCCTGCTGTCGTCTTATCAGGCTGCTCGTCGAATTCTAAACCATCGGGAAACTCAAGTCTGGCAAATCTAGGAACAGTGGCACCATACGGGCTTAACTCGACTGTTGGTTCTGCTTCAGATGGCTTCACGGTAAAAATGCCCAATGGGTCTCAGACGTCCAGTAAGCAAACCACATTTCAGAATCAGCCCGTAATTGTGAAAAATATCACAGCAACGAGCGCAGACTCTCATTATTACTATATCGTAACCCAAGAGTCAATACCACCTGGACTTCAGTCCGATGTGTCCAACAATCTATCCGGATCACTTGGAGGGGTAGTTACGTCGGAGATTTCCGCTGCTGGAGGTGGCTCTGCCAATAAGGCTACCTTTAGTTCAGGGACCTTCAATGGAGTACAAGCTGTAACCGGGGCTGAGAATGGAACTCAGTCTGGCAACATCGAAGTTATGGCCTTTTACAAGAATGGAACCATATATGCCCTGTCTGTAGCGTCAGATAAGGCACCTGATCCTGCTTTTAGTGCGTTTACAGACTCATTTTCGTTTATCTCATAGGGCGCAGTACGATCGCTTTTACTTGAAAGGATCTTTTCAATTTTGACTGTATTATCAATATGTCTAAACAAAATCCGTGTACTCTCTGGATTTAGTGTCGCTTTACTACTGGGAGCCATATTTTCAGGAGGCTTAGCTGGTGCTTCCGCTGCCCCGCTTGGATCGCTAGTGCTCTCAAATTCGCTACCTGGGTTTAGCCAGGTTTCTCCTGGGAATCTAAACGGGCCGATCTCTTCTCAGATGTTGTCTCAGCTTGCACAAGGGTCCCAAAGTGACATTCAAACTTTTAACAAAGATATTTCGTCTGGACTCATAAGCGGATATATTCGTACCTGGGCTGCCAATGCCGATTCGTCGGTAAAAATCAACATAGAGGCGGTCCAGTTTCCAAGTACGTCCTCATCGGCGACAGCATTTTCGGGTTTTGTCTCAGCTATGCAGTCGGCCGGAAGCTCTCAGAACTCAGGCTCTTCAAATACCTCAATAGTAAGTAAAATTTCCGTGCCATCAATACCCGGTGCTGCGGGAATAGAAGAACTCCAAACTGACAGTTCTGGAAATACCACGGTTTACATTATTGGATTTCAATCAGGGGTGGACATGTTTGCCGTCTCCCTTCATTGTCCGGTTTCCTCGTGTGCGAGTAGCGGAATAGACACGAACTCATCAATTCAGCTAGCCGACAATCAATACGCCGCGGTAGCAGGATCACCGAGTGCTGGTCCGTCTTCATCGCCAGCCGATTCCAAGTTGTCGTCAAACTCGTTGGCTTACAGTATTGGGGGGATCTTGTTCTTGGTGATTATTGTCGCCTTGGTAGTACTTTATTTCATTCAGAGATCCAAGCGGTCGGCGCCTTCCAACTAAGAAGGCTGGGGCCAATTTGGGGGTAACTGGAACATAAAAGACCAGGACAGGATGTGTAGTGCCCTGCCGAGAGATTTGGTAAGAATTCCAGGATATAGAGATACCGCCGTGTAGTAAAGTAAGCTGTTGAGGTGACAACGGGCAGGTGAAGGCAGTAATTATGGCAGGGGGAGAGGGAACTCGGTTGAGGCCTCTAACCTCCTATCAGCCCAAACCGATGTTGGCGGTGGCCAATAAGCCCATGCTGGAGCACGTTATTGAGTTGCTCAAGTCTCACGGGATTCAAGAGATCGTGATCACTGTGGCCTACCTGGCGAACGCGATCAGGACTTATTTTGGAGATGGAAGCGAGTTCGGGGTGCATATTGCCTATGCCACAGAGGAGACCCCTCTGGGTACGGCTGGGTCGGTTCTAAACGCCGCTGGCGAGCTTTCTGAGCGTTTCCTGGTGATCTCAGGTGATGTACTAACCGACGTCAATCTGACCGAGATTATCGAGTTTCACGAGTCCAAGGGGGCTATGGCAACCATTGCCCTGAAATCCATGGACAACCCCTTAGAGTTTGGGATAGTGATTACGGCAGCCGATGGGTCGGTCGAGAGATTTCTCGAAAAACCCGGTTGGGGTCAGGTATTTTCAGACACCGTAAATACGGGTATATATGTTCTAGAACCCGACGTGTTGAATTACATCTCTCCAAGGGTTCCCGTTGATTTTTCTCAGGACGTGTTCCCGAGGTTGCTTGAAGACGGTCAGCCTCTGTTTGGTTACGTCGTTGGTGGCTACTGGAGTGATGTGGGTGCTCTAGGGCCCTACATGGAGGCCCACCGCGATGTATTAGATAGAAAGATCGAGATCGAGATACCCGGCTTTGAGTCCCGAGACGGGGTCTGGGTCGGGCAAGGCTCGGAAATCGATCCCTCGGCCATTATTGAACCTCCCGTTCAGATCGGGCCTTACGTAAAGGTCGCCCCTGGGGCGAAAATTGGGGCTTACAGCGTTCTGGGGGCTGGAGTAAGGGTTGGGCGAGACTGTGAGTTGGAACGCTCGGTGGTCCACGACAACGCGTATTTGGCTCAGGGGGTGAAATTGCGCGGTGCTATTGTAGGGCGGTCATCTGACCTTCGTCAGGGGGTTGTCTGTGAAGAGGGATCGGTGCTAGGTGACGAGTGTTTTGTGGGCAAGGAGGCCATAATAAGCCGAGATGTCAAGGTGTATCCGTTCAAGACCGTTGAGGCCCTCGCCGTGGTCAATGCGTCGATAATCTGGGAATCTACCGGGTCACGGAGTATATTCGGCGCCCTAGGTGTAAGCGGGTTGGCCAACGTGGACATTACCCCGGAGTTGGCTACAAAGGTGGCCATGGCCTACGGGACCACTCTCAAGCGGGGATCTACCGTGGTGACCTCCCGTGATTCATCCCGGTCTGCCAGAATGCTAAAACGCTCCATTATGGCCGGACTTAACGCTTCGGGGATCAACGTGGAAGATCTCGAGGTTACCACGGTACCGGTCCATCGTTTTCATACCCGGACCTCTGGATCCCAGGGGGGGATTGCTGTACACCTGGAAAACGACGACTTTCAGTCAGTTGTTATCCGGTTCTTCGGGGAAGATGGTGGGGACATCGACGAGAATAGCCGGAGAAAGATTGAACGGCTATATTACCGAGAAGACTATCGCCGGGCATTGGCCGCTGAGATAGGCGATATTGCTTTCCCGCCGCGGATTTTGGAGTTCTACACTCAGGCCCTAGTCGACAGTGTGGACGTAGTCTCAATTCGAGCCCGGTCCTTCAAGATAGTTCTCGACTATGGCTTTGGGGCTTGTAGCTTTACTATGCCCAACGTCCTCTCCAAGTTGGGGGCAGATGTTATGGCGATAAACCCGTTCGGATCAACCGTCGGGGTAATGAACTTTGAGCTAGACGCTCACGTGGACCGGATCTCTGAATTGGTGAGAGCTTCAGGGGCGGACCTCGGGGCAATCTTGCACCCCTTAGGTGAACAGATCACGATAGTCGATGACAAAGGGGAACTACTTCGGCGCGACGAGTTTATGGGAGTCATGTGCAAGCTGCTCTTTGAGAAAAAGCCAGGTTGTATGGTGGCTCTTCCGGTCTCTGCCTCCGCGTCCGTTATTTCTGAGTGTTCCAAGCAAGGAGAGGTTGTCTTGTCCAAGCTTGACCCGGCTGAAACCATGAAAATTGCCAGCTCAAGAGAGGTGGACTACGCCTTTGGTCATGACGGGTCGGTGATTTTTCCCGACTTTCTACCCAGCTTCGATGGCTCGGCTACCTTGGTAAATCTCCTTGACCTACTGTCCTCGTGTGAGATGACCCTATCTGGACTTGCCAGAGAGGTCCCCGAGAGTTGGGTCGAGCATGAGACAGCCCTGACCCCATTTGACCAGAAAGGGCTGGTAATGCGAACCCTGGTGGAGTCTAACCAAGATCGAGACCCACTCCTGGTCGATGGGGTTCGAATTGAAGTATCAGCCGGGTGGGTGCTCGTGGTGCCAGATACCCAAGAACCCATAACTCACGTGTGGGCAGAGGGGGATTCCCGGGCCAGATCAGTTGAACTTTGTCGGGGATTTGTAAGACGAATTGGCGAGATAGTTGGGTCGCGCTAAAGTTAGCCGACGCCAACAAATCAGTGCACTGTTCACCTTACGTGGCGACGTTTTTCGATAGTCACAATAAAGAGGAAGCAAAATGAATATTCCTGACAATTTGAAGTACAGCCAAGAGCACGAGTGGGTTCGCCAAGATGAGCACCAGCTAGTTATTGGTATTACCGATTATGCACAAGACTCACTTGGAGACATCGTGTTTGTGTCTTTGCCGAGTGTTGGTGACACCTTTGACAGGGACGCTGTCGTGGGGGAGGTGGAATCCACAAAGTCAGTCTCAGACATCTATACACCAATTTCTGGAAAAGTAATCCGGGTAAATGAAGCTCTGGTAGATCAACCCGAGCTAGTGAACTCCGATCCATATGGACAGGGCTGGATATGTGCAATAGATCCCACTGCTCCTGACGAGTTTGCAGGGCTAATGGACCACACGGCTTATAGGGCTTTTACCGAGAACCAGCAATAGGGCTTAGAGATTCTCGAAGGTCTGGACTTAGCAAGTCACCCCAAACTCAACTATTTATCCTGGAAATTCCATGAATAATCAACGGTTGATCCTGGAAATCTAGTGATTGTTCAACGTTTAGTCCTAGTATTTATCCATCAGATAGTGTAGGTAGGGTGTTCTGTAATAATTGTGGCCATAAAAACCCAGGAGTAGCCAACTTTTGCTCGTCGTGTGGAGCGGCCCTAGAACATAATGATCAGTCGGAGACGACAATAACACTGAGCCCTGTTGAAAGTTCTGAGACAGACGAGGAGATCTCGGTTACCTTGCCCGTTCCCGACAGTGGATTTGGGATACTGGTTGTCAAACGAGGGCCTAACGCCGGGTCTAGATTTGTGCTACATCAAGAGACTACTCGGGTAGGGCGGCATCCAGACAGTGACATTTTTCTTGACGACGTGACAGTGTCTCGTCGGCATTGTGACATAACCACTAGAGACTCACAGTACTGGATTAACGACGTTGGGTCGCTAAATGGCACTTACCTCAATCGTCAGCGAGTCGATCTTGCACAGCTAACAGCGGGGGACGAGGTACAAGTGGGAAGGTTTAAGTTGGTTTTTCTTTCCGGCAGTGGAAAGTAAGTTGACCACCTTATGAGCTCACGTTCCTTTCTGTCTATAGGCGATGTTTTGGGTCTTCTCAAGGAAGACTTCCCGGATGTAACTATCTCAAAAATACGATTCTTAGAGAGTCAAGGTCTACTTGACCCTGAGAGAACCCCGTCTGGCTATCGGAAATTTTACCAAGAAGACGTGGATAAGTTGCGCTGGATCCTGCAGCAACAGCGAGAGAACTTCCTCCCTCTCAAAGTAATAAAGGGCCGGCTCCGCGGTGATCCCGAGGACTTTGGGGCCGACATAGGACAAGCCAAGCTGGATTTCGGAGATATTGGAGAATCGGAAGGACTGCCATCTGAACGTCTGTCAAGCCAGAGATCTGCTCGCGTTGGACCGGTTTTAAGTGCCCAAAGTTCAGCAAGGCAACAACCGAATTCTCAAGTAATCTCGAGACCTAATTCGCAGGTAGAATCGGAACTGGTTCAAGATAGGAGTTCAAAAACGGCTTCTTCAGGCTTTTTGCCCCAGCCGCCAATAGTTGCAAGAAATCCTAAAGACAATGCCGGCCACACTAGTCAGCCCAGAGTTCCGACCGCGAGTTCTAAGGACACCTTAGACGGATCGACAAAGATTTCGGCAAAGGAGACCATTGCAAATCTGACTCGACAGACTGGTCCACTTTTAGATCCCCGCAACGCTCCTTTAGAACCAAGTACTCGTTCGAAAGCTGAGAACAATGATAATCGAGCGGTTTCTCCACCCCCAACTGCTCGGTTGGCCGATGTTACGTCTCAGACCGCAGCGATGGGGGAGAGGTCCCAAAGCGGTCCCATTGATAAGCCCCCTCAAGAACCACAGACTCCAGTCCATCGACAGCCCAGGGAAAGTCAAGACACCAAAGGGCTTCAACAGGCTAGAGAAGCGTTGGGTCTGTCAACTCCTCCTCCCGGCAAAGATGCCAGTGAGTCACGCGAGCGTCTTGGACTCAAAGCTCCAACTGCAAATAGGCCAGTTGCACCAGTCAAAATTGCTCCTACACCCCAAGATCAGGTTGGAAATCAAGACCTTTCCGAAGACTCGGTCGACTCTAATGATGAGGTCTCACTTACTCTAGCCGAGCTAGCAAATGCTGCTGGACTGCCAAATTCAGTTGTAGAGGAACTTATGACTTTCGGATTGATCTCAGGTAGGTCAGTCGCAGGAACCACGTTTTTCTCTGAAGACGCCCTGACGGTTGCCAGACTTTGTGCCGGGTTCGCCAAGTTTGGAATTGGACCACGACATATCAGGATCTATAAGTTGGCCGCCGAGCGTGAAGTGGGACTTTTTGAACAAGTAGTCGTACCTATTCTTAAGCAGAAGAACCCGGATGCAAAGCGAAATGCACGCCAGTCACTTTTGGAACTTTCAAGACTCGGACAGCAGATGCGAACAGCGATGGTGCGGTCCGTATTGAACTCAATAGACGGATGAGGATGGATAGGTGATTCCGGTTGAACTTGTTGCTGTAAGGGTTGATCTAACATCAAATACCCCCGTAGTGCTCTTGCAAGAGTTAGATGATCGGCGACGAGTCTTGCCAATTTTTATTGGAGCTCCAGAGGCAACTGCGATTGCATTTTCTCTCCAGGGTGTTGTTACCCCACGTCCCATGACCCATGATCTAATGAGGGAACTAATTGACGAGTTGGGGGCAACTGTTGACAAGGTAGTTGTAACCGAGTTGAAAGATGCTACATATTTTTCTGAGTTACATATCTCTCAAGGAGCAAAGACCTTAGTTATCTCAGCTCGACCTTCTGATTCTATAGCCCTAGCCGCTAGATGTGGGACCCAAATTTTTGTATCCGAGGAACTTATGGATAGTGAATCTGTAGAGCTCCAAAATGAGGATGGTGAGATTGAAGAGAATCCAGAGGAGATTGTCAGTCAATTCAAGGGTTTCCTCGATACAGTTCGCCCGGAGGATTTTCAGTCGTAGAGTGGACCTGGGGAGCCAATGCCGTGATTTGCTATCGAACATCTGTTTGTGTCTTTTGAACTAAGACGATTGGAAAGAATTCTCCAGATTATCGCTACCAACTATAGACCTTGACCTTTGCTTGACATACAATGGTGTAACTACATCTTGGTAACTAGACCTCAAGCTAATGTTTATACACTTACTTAGCTCTTAGGGGATCATGTGAAAAGGGCGCGACGAAAGGTCGGGGAGAAAAATGGAGCTCAATTTGGTCGAAGGTTATAGGGGAGCCCAGGTTTGCAAGATTGTCGGGATCTCCTACCGCCAGCTAGATTACTGGGCTCGCACTGGCCTTCTAGTTCCATCGGTAGACCGGGGTAGTGGGACTGGCAGGACTCGACTCTATTCTTACCTGGACATAGTTGGACTCAAAGTTATTAAGCGACTTTTGGATGCAGGTGTTTCACTCAGGCGTGCGAGAAAGGCCATTGACTGCTTGGAGAGCATTTTGGATGAAAACCTGTCAAGTGTGAACATTGTAATGACAGATGCAAGTGCGATACTCGTTAGGTCGCGGAAGGAGCTTATAAACGCGCTTCAAGGTGGACAGGGCGTGTTCAATGTTCTTCCCTTGGAAGGTGTGATTGATGAGGTCGACACAGCACTGGTCACCCTTGAGAATAAAAAATCCCTCAAGCCGGGACAAGATATTGCTCACCAACCAAGTCTCTTTGATGTGGACCTTCACCGACGGGAAACAGATGTCCCGGTAGTGGCCATCTAAGAGTGCTTTGTTTGCAGTTGTGGTCCACTAAGTGCCCATCTGCGTTAGTAAACAGGTCTTCGATTTGTTTTTCCAGCGGATTTTCTCGGTCTGAATTTTCGGTCCGTGATACCGTGACGGAGGATGGTATTACTTCTAGATATCTTCCGACACGACTGTAATAAGACGACATAACAACTATCTGCTGGTCAAGTGACTGAGGTTACCCGCTGCTTCTCACTCTGGGACCAAAGAGCCAATTGGCATTATCTTGTGGTCAGAAGGAGAAATTGAATTTGGGGAAGAATCTGCTGATCTTAGTTGCGGTATTGCCCACCCCTAACATGCGTCTATAATCTAAGGGTGCCCGAACTGAAACTGTCCCCCTTAGACTCCAGCCATCGCTCGCTAGGAGCAAGAATGGTTGAGTTTGGTGGATGGGAGATGCCAATTTCCTACCCGAGTGGAACCATAAAAGAGCACATGGCTTGCAGAGAGGGATGCGTTATCTTTGACGTCAGCCATCTGGGCACGGTAAATCTCGCCGGCCCAGGTTCATTTGAGACCCTTCAAGCACAACTTACCAACGACTTGAAAAAGATTGGTCCTAAACGGGCGCAGTATACCCATCTTCTCGATCCTGAGGACGGATCGGTATTAGACGACATAATTGTGTGGTGGGTCGACGATGAGGTCTTTGATGTAATGCCTAATGCTTCCAATACCATTAGTGTGTTGGATGCAATTGGTGGAGAGGACGTGACGAGTTCACGGGCAGTAATTGCCGTTCAGGGTCCTTTGGCTAGATCTATGGCTGAAAAAGTAGTACCTGGTTCTAGCCAGATAGGTCGGTTCCGAGTTGACCGACTTTCCTGGCAAGGCCATGACATCACTGTTGCCGGAACCGGATACACCGGGGAAGACGGATTAGAGATGGCAGTTCCTACAAACGTGGCTAAAGATATTTGGGAAGATCTTGTTGTCCACGGTGCTCTTCCAGCCGGGCTTGGCGCGCGCGATACACTTCGCCTAGAGGCTGGTCTCCCTTTGCATGGACATGAGCTCGGTCCTGGAATCACGCCACTCCAAGCGGGACTTGAGTGGGTAGTCGCCTGGAACAAAGGCGTTTTCCGTGGGAGAGAGCCCTTGGAACAAGAGAAGTCCAGAGGTATTCGCAGGAAGCTAATCGGGATGAAGTCCAAAACACGTAAACCTCCCAGGGCTAATTCATATATTTACACGTCAAGGGACCTAACGCAGTCGACTCTCGTGGGAAAAGTTACCTCGGGAAATTTTTCACCAATCCTGGGAACGGGTATCGCCATCGGGCTTATTGATGTCCCTGCCTTTGATGCCACTGAATTATATGTTGATGAGCGTGGTGTTCCTCTCGAATGTAATGTCGTGCGGTTACCATTTATTAGTAAGAAGGTACAGTAATGTCACAGGGGACATACGCCCCTCACTCTAACGATGAGATTGCCCAGATGCTTGACTACATTGGGGTTGGATCTATCGAGGACTTGTTTGAATCAATTCCTGATTCAGTCATGGTGAAAGATGGTCTCAACTTCGCTCGTGGTATCAGTGAGACTGACGTATATGAATTTATGAGCCAACTCTCAAAGCAAAATGGCTCTACTGACAATCTAATCTGCTTTGCTGGAGGCGGGGCATATGACCACGACATTCCTTTCGCGACTAGATCGCTTGCATCCAGGTCTGAGTTTGTAACCGCCTATACTCCATACCAACCTGAAGTATCCCAGGGCGTGCTACAGGCAATTTTTGAGTTTCAGACCTTAATATCTCGATTAGTTGAGCTCCCGATCACGAACGCCTCGTTGTATGACGGGGCAAGCGCTCTCGTGGAAGCAGTCAACCTATCAGTAGCCCAAACGGGCAAACAAAACGTTTTGATCTCCAAAGGAGTGAATCCATACTGGAGACAAGTTGTCAAGACATTTTCGAAGGGAACTGGTCACAATATTGTTGAGGCTGATCTAATAAGAGGCACCACCAACTGGTCCCAGTTCACCGGGGAAGGTGCAGAGTCTTTCGTTCAGAAGGACAATGAGGATATCCCGGGTACAGTTGTCGTATCTTATCCCAACTATTTTGGAGTTTTGGAAGACATAGATGAGGTGCGGAGGTGGTCAAAGGATATTGGTGCACTTTTAGTCGTGGTCTATGACCCGGTTGCCATGGGGCTTCTTCGGTCACCAGGGTCTTTCGGTGCTGACTTAGCTGTAGCCGAAGGTCAGGTGTTTGGGACTGCCCTCAGTTATGGTGGACCATATCTCGGGCTATTTAGTTGTCGACAAGAACTGGTTCGGAGACTTCCTGGTCGCCTCGTCGGCCGGACAGTCGACTCAGCCGGCAAGACGGCCTATGTCACAACGCTTAGGGCCAGAGAACAAGATATTCGCCGCGAAAAGGCATCCTCAAATGTATGCACCAACCAGACTCTTATGGCGGTTGCCTGTTGTATACAGATGTCCTGGCTAGGAAAGAGCGGTCTCATTGAGCTTGCTCGTAGGTGTGCAATAGCCACAGACTATTTGAGACAAAAAGTTTTAAGTCTGAGCGGAGTAAATGGATCTTCAGACCTCGACCACTTTAGGGAGTTTGTGATTGAGTTGCCGATTGATGCCGAGGCAGTTGTTGAACGTATGGCATGCGAGGGCTTTTTAGCCGGTATACCTCTGGGAGTAACCCTACAAGACGAGTCCTATAGTCGTAGCTTACTCGTAAGTCTAACTGAAAAGCGCACCCGATCAGAATTGGATAGATACGTAGAGACATTGGAAAAGGTGATTTCCTGAGATGACTGATTCCAACAATGATTCCGGACAACTTCATGCTTCAAAGGCCGGTGGAGTTGCAAAGAGTGTTCCCCTGCTAGGGTCAGCCACTGAGCCAACCATATTTGAACTGTCTAGCCCAGGACACCGGTGCTGGTCTTTTCGAGACACTCAACTACCCGAAGACCTACCCCAGACTGCAATAAGTCCTGAACACCTTCGCAAGACACCAGCAGAACTTCCAGAGGTCTCTGAGCGGGATTTGGTAGGTCACTTTACCCGGTTAACCCACCGTCAATACTCGGTTGACCTTGGAGCTTATCCGTTGGGGTCGTGCACCATGAAATATAACCCGAAGATGTGTGATTATGTTGCGAACATCTCTGGACTTTCAGGCATGCATCCGGGAACCCCTGCCTTTTTGTCCCAAGGCTGGTTAGAAATAATGGTCCGTTTGGAGAAGTTGCTTTGTGAGGTAACTGGCATGGCGGCCATGACTCTCCAACCGGCCGCAGGAGCCCAGGGAGAGCTTACCGGATTGCTCCTAATGCGTGCCTTTCATGATTCAAATGGCGAGAGCCGAACGCATGTAATAATTCCAGACTCTGCCCATGGCACAAATCCTGCTTCAGTCACCCTTGGTGGATATTCAGTTATTACCGTTCCGACTGATGAGAGGGGATGTGTGAACGTAGAAAGCGTGCGCTCAATGATTGGACCTCACATTGCCGGGATCATGCTAACAAATCCAAATACACTTGGTATTTTCGAAGAAGAAATTGTCGAGATTGCTCGACTGGTACATGAATGCGGGGGACTGCTCTACTACGACGGAGCTAACTTCAACGCTATTATGGGCAAAGTAAGGCCAGGGGACATGGGTTTTGACATTGTTCATTTGAACCTACACAAAACATTTGCAACCCCTCATGGAGGTGGTGGCCCAGGGGCTGGTCCTGTTGGAGTGTCGAGTAGGCTTGTAGATTTTCTTCCTGGGCCCAGACCTATTGAGCTGGGTAATGGAGCCAATGAGGTTCTTGAACATTCAAACATGGACATATCAAATGAACCCGTTACGACATCACTTCGATTTGATTGGTCATGGCCAGAACGGTCCATAGGGAGAGTTCACTCATGGCATGGTAACTCCCTGGTGCTTGCCCGCGCACTTGCTTACATCTTGTATAACGGTTCAGATGGACTCAAACACGTTTCTGAAATGGCCGTATTAAATGCCAACTGGCTTAGAAGGCGCTTGTCATCTACTTATCAGGTTGCTTTCGATCGAATATGTATGCATGAGTTGGTCCTTACAACGTCTCAACAAAAGCGAGATAGTGGAGTAAAGGCCCTAGATATTGCAAAACGGCTACTAGAGTACGGATTTCATGCACCAACAGTTTACTTTCCGTTGATTGTTGATGAAGCGCTAATGATAGAACCTACCGAAACCGAGAGCTTAGAAACTCTAGAAGCACTAGCTTCAGCCCTGGAGGCTATTGCCAAAGAGACTACCCAACCAGGTTCTAAAGAAGTGTTCCAGTCCTATCCAACTACAACACCAGTTGGCCGGGTAGATGAAGCTCTCGCAGCCAGAAAACTAACACCTACTTTTGATTTCGTAGGTGAGTAATAAGGTAGAGGGGAGGAAGTAGGCCTTTACCAGGGCTTTAACGGCTCTCTAACGCCATCATCATATGATTGTCCCCTATGGGAAAGAAAGATTTAATCCGAAAAATTCGAGGTACACTTCGGCTCAAGTATCTACTGTCAGCGCTAGCAGCCCTACTTGTTTCGACCACCTCACTAGTTCTGGTGACCAGTACATTTGCCGGTGCTAGTACTACTTGGAATGTGTCGACCAGCGGTACGGTGGGATTGGGATGCAATCCATGCCAATTGGCCTACGCGATTGCCAATGCATCTACCGGGGATACAATTTCCTTAGCTGGAGGAACAACATACACGTCTGCTAATTCTGGTGGTTTTCCCATCACAATCTCAACAGGTGCATCCATAACGATTCAGGCAGTATTGGGCGCCAAAGTAGCCTTAGACGGAGGAGGAAGTTCTGAGATCTTCAGTATTACTTCAGGGACAAACGTCACATTGAAATCTCTAACATTTCAAAATGGAATGTGTGCTTCGGGGTGTCCAACACATTTAGGGGGCAATAGCGGAGGTGGTGCAATCAGCACTGGGGGTTCACTCACAGTAGAAAATTCTACCTTTGTAAATAACAGTGAAGGGTCTGGTCCCAACTGGGGTGGAGGGGCAATTTTTGAAAACAGGGGCAACGTAACTATTAGTAATTCAACGTTTTACAATAATACCACCGGTAGTACCGGCTATTTAGGTGGAGCTCTTCGTCAAATTGGCGGATCCATGACGGTTTCAGGTACTACTTTTTCTAGCAATACCGGTGGAAGTGCTGCAGATATTGCAAATACTGGAGGTACGGCGTATCTGTTAGGTTCTATAGCTACTGATACTTGTACTGGTATAACTGATGATGGTTATAATGCAGTACCAATCTCAAATGGTTGCGTTAGTGGGGCAACAGGGGACGTTACCAGCTCAAGTGTGTCTTCAGATCTTGGGAGTTTGGCATATAATTTGTCAGGTACGACTGATACGTTGGCTCCAAGTACAGGCAACCTTGCAATCGGAGCTATTCCATCGTCAACTTCTGTAACTGTTGGGGGAAGCCCAATACAGCTGTGTCCTCAGATTGACCAAAATGGAACTAGTAGTGGATCTACTGCATGCACAAGTGGAGCAGTATATGAGGTGCCACCTCTTCCCAATCTCCCGGTTCCGACTGTGTCGACGACTACAACTGTCTCAAATTCCTCAAATTTAATTCCACAAGGAGCACCATTAACCCTCACTGCAACTGTAAATTCCGATCAAAAGGGTAGCGTTCAAGGTACTGTCAGTTTTTATAACTCTGATACTCCAATAGAGGGATGTAGCAATCAACCAATTTTACCTACTAGTTCGTCGGCCACGTGCGTAGTGTCATTTACCTCTACTGGGAGTATCGTGTTAAGCGCAGTTTATAACGGTTCTGGGGTATGGCTGAAGTCTACAAGCAGCCCTGACCAAATCGAAGTCGTTCAAGCACCTGTCGCTACCCAGACCACAGTCACACCGAATTCGAGCACTTCAATCAGCGTTGGTGCAACTATTAGTTTCACCTCGACAGTATCTTCCCAGTATGGAACTCCTACAGGAGAAGTAACGTTCTACAATCAGTCTGGTCCTGTATTGAATTGCATATCGATCCCTCTTGTATTAGGTACTGCTAGCTGTACTGCTGAATTCTCCAGTACTGGTCAGCAATCTATATATGCAACGTACCTGGGGGATTCCGCATATAACTCATCTAGTTCTAACTCAGTAGAAGTGTTAGTTGGAGATATATTGTACGCGTCGACTAACGGTAACTCGACAGCCACTAGCTGTCCATTCAGTCAGCCTTGTACTTTAGCGAATGCGCTGGCTTTGATTGTAAACGGTGGGATCATTTATTTAGAAGCTGGCGATTACAACCGGGGCAACATTGGCCAAGCAGGACTTCCTCTGATTGTAAATTCAAGTACCGACGAAACGTTGACCATAAGACCCGTTCCTGGGGCTATGGTTGAACTCGATGGTTCTCCAGTCGGATACGCAAACTATCCTCAGCTGGATTCTTTTTTTGATATTGGACAACATATAACGTTGTCATTGTCCAATTTGTCAATGATCAACTCGGATGCTCAAAGCGGAGGAGCAATTGACAATTCCGGAACATTAGACATATCAGATGTCACGTTCGACAATAACTCCTCGGGATCATTCAGTGCCCCTGGAAATGGGGCAGCTATTTTTAATAGTGGAACACTTTCAGTAGTTGATTCAACTTTTGCAAGCAATAGTGCCCTTGGAGGGGGAGATGGGGGTGGTTTATATAATGCGGGAACCGCTACTTTGATTAGTTCTACTGTGTACACCAACAGTGCGACTTCCGGTAATGGTATTTATAACTCCGGTACCTTGTATGTTGCCGGATCATATTTAGGCGATGATTGTGGTGGGAACGGTATATTCGATGATTTTGGCTACAACGTCATTGTGGCTGACGCTCTTTCGAGTTCAAGTTCGAGAGCTTCGTGTGGGACTGCATCAAATGACGTTATTTTGACGAATCAAGTGGGATTAACAGCGCTAGCGTTTAACGGAGGCACTACTGAAACATTTTTGCCAACAAATCAAACTGCTGGCCTTGATCCGGCCTTGGGCCTTATTCCAAATAATACGGAGGTGTCGCTGAATGGCGACTCTACTCCTCTTTGTCCAGAAATCGACGAAAGGGGAGCATCGTCAAATGGTGGCCCGTGCACACCGGGTGCCGTTGTTTCAAGCGCAAATGCGACCGTACCCGACGCGCCGGTTGCCTTAAATGGTTACCCTGGGGATGGCTCGGCTACTTTGACATGGAATCCACCATATTCTAACGGTGGTGACCCAATTACATCCTATGAAATATTTCAGGGTTCAAAGCCTGGGGACGAGTCATATATAAGCCCAGTCGCTACTACATTAGATACTTCCACTACCATCACCGGACTTTCAGGGGGCCAAACTTACTATTTCACAGTTGAGGCTGTAAACGAAATTGGGAACTCCGTGGCATCTGCAGAGACTTCCATAATGCCAAGCCTGCCAACCCAGACTCAAATAGACCCCTTATTAGGGGCACTAACACCAGGAACGCCACTCGAAATCGTAGTATCGGTTACTACAACAATAGGAAGTCCAACCGGTACAGCTACAATATTATCGAATGGTACCCCGTTATCGAACTGCTCCAATCTAACTGTTGTCGCCGGCGAGGTTATTTGTCAAGTTACATACAGCTCGGTTGGTACGTATTTACTTTCGGCGAGTTTTTCAGGTATCGGGCAGTATAATTCGTCAAGTTCTGCGGCCGTTTCGGTAATTGTGGGAACAACCCTGTATGTTGCACCGACTCCTATGGGTATGGGAGATCTTTGCACGACAAGTACACCCTGCTCACTTGACCAGGCTCTCTCAGAAGTATCGGGAACTACTACAATTGAAATGAATACTGGCGACTATTCAAATGCAACGGTAGGTACGCTAGGGCTACCAATTACTATTACTCCAGGGATTCAGGTGACATTGCAGGCATATCCAGGCCAGATCGTAGTTCTAGATGGAAAATCTGATTACCAAGTAGTGACGGTGGCCAATGATGGGAATTTAACCCTCTCGGGGGTGACGGTTGAAAATGGCTTTTCTAAAAGTAATGGTGGAGCAATAGACAATTCAGGAACCCTTGACATTGAAGACTCAACTGTGGCTTATAATAATGCCCAAGGAAATTTTGGAGGCGGGTTATACAATTCGGGGACGGCGTATATTTCTGAGTCCACGTTTGCGCAAAACAATGCAGCACATGGAGGAGGTATATTTAATACAGGGACTCTTACAGTAATTGGTTCGACTATTGATGCAAATACAGGATCTTCTAATTCAGGTGTTGTAAATGCCTCGGTCTTTTCAAGCGCAGATTCACTCTATGGTGATTCATGCTCAGGAGTTATCACAGATCTGGGATTCAATGCATCGGTTAGTCAGAGCTGTCTCAATAATGGTATTGGGGATTTGAACGGGTCTTCGGTTGGACAGCTAGCGACTCTAGGTCAAAACGGAGGTCCAACAGAAACCGTTCTTCCGCTCAGCTCCAATATTGTAATCGGAGCCCTTGATAACGGGACAAATATTAATGTTGGCTCTAAAACAATTTCTCTCTGTCCTGAAGTTGACCAGAGGGGCGTAGAGTCCAATGGAAGTAGCTGTTCCATTGGCTCTACTACAACTCTAAGCTCACCAACACTTCCTTCTCCACCACTAAATGTAGTGGCTAACCAGCTTGGTGGTTCAGCAGATATCACTTGGTCTATGCCAGCTTCAACCGGTGGTCTTCCAATCGAAAACTTTCTAGTTTTCGAGGGTACTTCTCCTGGGCAGGAAAACATGACCGCTCCCGTGGCCACGATAGTCACAAGTAACTTTGATTCTTCCAATACAACATCTCAATTGAATAGTGCCCTTGTCTCAGGTATTCCTGGTAACGGTACCGTATATTTTACCGTCGAGGCTGAAAACTCCCTGGGTGTATCGGTTCCATCACAGGAGGCTTCGCTGGTGATTGAACCGTCAACTTCCACGACTCTCACAGCAAGCACTTTAACGATAGCTGCTGGAAGTCCGGTAAGTCTATCAGTTAGTGTTACATCGCCCATAGGCACTCCTTTTGGAAACATTACGGTATCATCTCAGAGTGGACCTATTATTGGATGTGTAAATATTCCGATACAAGGTGGACAAGGACAATGTTCACCTGTGTTTTCCACGTCCGGTACGTATAGTCTTTCTGCGAGCTTTTACGGAGCTAATTTTTTCAACTCTACTTCTCAGATTTTAGTATTGACGGTTGGAACTGAATATTTTGTTGCTCCAATCCCGCTAGGTACTGGAGTTGCGTGTACACAAAACTCGCCCTGTCCTTTTGACCAAGCTCTGTCAATGGTATCGGGTCCAGCTATTATATCAATGGCTTCGGGTAGCTATACCTCAAAGACGGTTGGTTCGGATGGTTTTCCGGTTCAAATTGATACAACAGACAATGAGTCACTCGCGATAATTGGTGCACCCAACACACAAGTCATCTTCGATGGTGGAGACCAGTATCAAATCTTTCAGATAAGCTCGACTTCTATCGTGTCAATGAGAAATTTGACCATCACCAATGCCTCGGTTATTAACAATAATGGTGGGGGAATCAACAATTCTGGAACTCTAACATTGGATACGATTACTGTATCGAACAATCAGGTTACAGGAACTGGCTTTAATCAGAACGCAAATGGAGGAGGGTTATACAACACAGGAATAGTTGACATTTATAATTCAACGTTTAGCGGAAATAGTGATCTTGCTACAAAATATAGTGGAACCGATGGTGGTGCGATTGATAATTTAGGCACGATCAATACTGAAATGAGTACGTTTGCAAACAATCAAGCACAATTTCACGATTTTGGTACCAGCTATGGGGCCGCTATTGTAAATAGGGCACAGCTCACAATAACTCACTCGACTTTTTCTCAAAATACTAACCCGGGTGGGCCGGCCGGAAGCTTTGGGGGATCAGTGGGCGGAGATCTAGTAAACTATGGCTCCGCATACGTAAGTGCTAGCATACTATCTGATTCATGTGTAGGTCCGATTTATGACTCTGGCTACAATGCAACCGTACCAAACTCTGGATGTCAATTGATTCTTTCTTCTGATGTGGTCGGAAACTCTGTCGCAAACATGGGACCGCTGAATTCAAATGGTGGGTTAACGCAAACCGTTGCTCCCGATCCGGAAGATCCAGCCGTTGAGATGATTGCTCCAGAGACTACCACTCTTGAAAATGGCATTGTCCAGGAACTGTGCCCAGAGATTGATCAAAGGGGAGTATCTTCTCAAGGGTCTTCATGTTCTATTGGCTCTTTTCAGGCCGGGAATTTTACAGTACCCGAAGCGCCAAAATCACTAAGTGCTATTGCAGATAGCGGGTCAATAGAGCTTTCTTGGAGCCAGCCAACATACAATGGAAGTGATCCGGTTACAACTGGATATCAGGTATTTGGTGGGACCAGTCCGGGGGAAGAAAACTATAGCAAACCGCTTGCAAAGACCTCTTCTACTTCAGCCACGATCTCACAATTGACGCTAGGTATACGGTATTATTTCACCGTAATTGCCTACAACCAAATTGGCGCTTCAAACCCCTCTAATGAAGTGGCAATCACACCGTTGGATAGCGCGTTAGTTACAATAACACCCTCTAACTATGTCGCAGGGGTTAACGACCCTGTTACTTTGACCATAAATGCCGGAGTGTCAACTGGTCTAATTTCGGGCTACGCAACGGTTGACGACCAAGGATCTCCAATTTCAAGTTGCACTAATATATATGTATATGAAGGCACTGGATCATGTCAGGCGACTTTTCAAGAAGTGGGTACTCACAGCTTAGAAGCCAATCTATTGGGCCAAATCGGTATTCCAAACTCACAATCACAACCTGTGTTCCTTTACGTTGGTCAAGAGCTTTATGCGGCACCGACTCCACAAGGGTATGGATCTACCTGCAGCTCCTCACAGCCCTGTACCCTTGTTCAAGCGCTTTCAGACTCTAGTGGTAACGCACTGATAGAGCTTATGGCGGGTACCTATTCTAGTAATAATATTGGTTCTTTACCTTTTCCGCTTACTTTGTCAACGGGAAAAAGCGATGGTTTAGAATTGCAGGCCTATTCGGGGTCGAAGGTTATTTTTGACGGTCAAAGCACGAGTACACTTTTCAATATTTCCTCTAGCTCAAATGTGTATTTGAATAATCTAACATTTCAAAATGGGCACACTGGGAATAGTTACGGTGGCGCAATTAAAAATGATGGTAGTCTCACGATTGTCAACTCAACTTTTCTTGATAATGTGGCAGACGGATTCTTTTACGGTGGGGGGGCTATTGGAAATTTTGGCTTACTTCAGATCGATCACAGTACGTTCTTTGGTAACAATGGAAGCTACGGAGGAGCCATATATACTGGTGGTTTAGATGTATCCGTCATTGAGGATTCTACTTTTGTCAAAAACTCTGCCACTGCATATGGTAACGATCTCGACGGGCCATTTCAGGCTACTGAAAGCGGAATATTCAATGGGGTTAATGGGGCAGACGTGGTTGCAGTCGGAACTATTTTTCTAGATGGGTGCAATTCGCCTATAGAGGATCTTGGCTTTAATGCTGCTCCATCAAATAACGGTTGTATCTCTGGAAATACTACAGACGTACTTGATAAAACGCTTGGACAAGAATTAGGTACACTTTCAACAAATGGGGGATCTACTGAATCTGTACTGCCCGTGTCGTCAAGCGTGGTTTCGAAAGCTATACCAGTTGATACGAGTGTGAATCTTACAAGCACCACGTACGATACAAACGACTACCCTACGACAATTCCTGGTCCGACGGTATATGTCTGCCCTGAGAGCGATCAACGTGGATACAACTCCGGTACCTTGTCATGCAATATTGGATCTGACACACTGGGTCAATCCTCTCAGTCCGTACCAGTTCCACCAAGTCCACCCGTCGATATTACTCCAATGCTTTCAGGAGACAACGTGACTCTGAGTTGGAGTCCTCCGAGCTCTCAATCGGGAGTATCTATAACGGGTTACCAAGTCTTTGAAGCAACTTCACCGGGAGGCGAGATCTACAGCGACCCAGTTGGACACACTAATTCGACATCAATTGTCGTAGAGAATTTAAGCCCAGGCATGGTTGAATATTTCACCGTCGAAGCCTTGTCTGCATCTGGTCACTCACTTCCTTCGCAGGAAGTACAAGTAGAGGCCAGTACGGCGAGCAGTATTTCACTTTCTGTACCCGTATCAAAGGTAGCTCAAGGAGGCCTATTAAATATTTCTGCAACTGTCGTGTCGAATTTGGGAAACCCAATTGGTACAGTAAGTTTTAGCCTCAATAATTCTCCGATATCTTCCTGTCAGAATTTGTCGGTTGTGCAAAATACAGCGATATGTCCTCTATATACAAGCACTTCAGGGCAATTCTCTGTTACTGCCGAGTTCACGGGTCAAGCACCTTACGGTGCCGGGGTTTCTAACTCGGTATCTTTTGAGGTAGTCAGTACAACAGTTACAACACTTGTCCAAAGCACAAGCAATAAAGACGAGATTGATTTTCAAGTGTCTTCTAGTAGCGGGACTCCAACGGGTCATATCACCTTATTTATTGGTAACTCGCAAGTAGTAGGATGTGAAAATATTTCTTTAGTAAACGGAGCCGGTTCCTGCGTTCCGTCATCATTAACTTCTGGCCACTATGAAGTGTTTGCATCTTATGGCGGTGCTACAGGCTTTTTAAGTTCGCAAAGTCAACCTTTAAGCGTTACGGTTAACCCTACGATTACAACAGTGTCGTCAAGTTCAAACATTGTTAACTATGGCTCGCCTGTTACCCTAATAGCTCAGGTATCTCCCAGTACTGATATTGGCATAGGAAACATTGAATTTGATGCTAACGGCGGACTAATTACAAATTGCGAAAGTGTCCCAATTAATAATACCAGTGCCAGCTGTACGTATATTCCATCAGCCCCAGGGTCCCAACAAGTTATGGCTAAATTCAGTGGTTCTAGCTTGGGAGCATCTTCACAATCAATGACTGAATCATTTACAGTGGCTTTAGTGGTTGCTCCGGCTCCCAATGGTGCAGGGGATGTTTGCAGTATCACGAGTCCCTGTACGTTACAAAAGGTAACGGCAAATCTTTCCACGGGTGACGTAGTAGCAATGGTTAGTGGCACTTATAATAATATCTCAAGTGCAGGTGCAATTCCGCTCTCAATCAATTCTTCCCAAGCACTTACTGTGACATTTGAACCAGCAGGTAACGGTCCAGTGGTTTTGGATGGATCCGGAATTTCCCAGGTTATCAACATAGGTTCAAATGCCACGGTGAATTTAATTGATTTGACCATTAGAGATGGTGAGGTCCACGGCTTGGGTGGCGGTATAACCAATGCGGGAACTGCCAATTTGACCAACGTTACCATAAGCTCCAACGTAGCTAACTCGGGAGGTAACGTGTTTTCCATATCATCTGGCCAAGGCGGCGGAGTATTCAATTCAGGAACACTGTCAATGAATGATAGTGCAGTTGTAAATAATACCGTTACGTCAAACGTGGGTATAAGTGGCGTGCAAACAGTACTTGCTCCAGGCTCCGGAGCAGGAATCTATAACTCTGGCACGATGACCATTTCTAACTCTACAATTGCAGGTAACGATGCGTCTGATTATGCGTTATTTCAAATAAATGTTTATGGAAGCGGCGGAGGGATAGCCAATTCTGGTACACTCGAGATTTTCAATTCAACGATCTATGAAAATGTTGCACACACTGGAGAAGGTATTGCATCTTCCGGTACGGCAGATATTGCAGGGAGCTTGCTCGGAGACGGATGTAGTGGTTTAGTTCAGGATTTTGGCTACAACGCCACTGTCCCGGGTACCTTCTGCACGAATGGAGCTACTGGAGATGTTACAAACGCTTCTGTAACAGCGGATCTGTCTACGCTTACCACAACAGTATCTCCCTATTTTGAACCAACGACCGGGAACCCTGTAATTGGAGCAATACCTAACGGCGCAACAATCTCTATCAATGCCGTCTTGATTAACATATGCCCGATTACCGATCAAATAGACACACAATCTAATGCTAAAACATGCTCTATCGGTTCAATCCAGCCGCTTGGATCAAGTTCGCTACATGGCAGGGACATTCAAGGCCTGTCAGACGAACACTTATCGCGAATAGCCACCAAGGAGAATTTTCAATGATCTCTAATAAGTTTAGAGCAGCAGTGATAGTATTAATCGGGTCAGTCACGATTACGTCGTGTTACTTTCCAAGCACTCCTAGCCCACCGCCAACGCCTTTAGTATTTGTTACTAGTTTGAGTTCTAATTCAGCTTATCCAATAAATTCAAGCAACAATTCCATTGGATCTGCAATTAGTGTGGGCTTAACTCCTTCTCAAATTGCAGCTACTGCATCGGGGGCAGATATATATATCACCAATCAAAGTAATGGAACGGTATCGGAAATTGACACAAATAAGCTATCAATAATTGGTAGTCCTATAGCCGTCGGAAAGAAGCCCTTTGGCATAGCGATATGTTCAAATGGAACTGCGTACGTGGCAAATACTGGCTCTGGCTCGATTTCAGCAATAGATACTGGCTCTAACAGTGTTATAAGTACTATTGAAGTAGCCGGATCTCCGGTAGGTGTAGCGTGCAGTGCTAATGGTTCCCAGGTTGATGTTACTAGCTTTAGCTCTCCTCCAAGTGGGGGATCAGGTCAGTTGGATCCATCTGAGCCCGGAACACTTACCGAAATCAATACATCGACTAACCAAGTATCATTGAGCCAAACTGTTGGAGACGGCCCAAATGCAATATGTGATGGTTCATCTCCAAGCGTAATGTATATTCTAAATTCCGGATCGAATACCGTATCAGTATATAGCCAAAATGGCACATTACTGCGTACTATCTCGGTAGGAACCTGGCCAGTAGCGTGTTCAATCAGCACCAACGGAAACACTCTAGCTGTTTCTAATGAACTTTCAAATTCACTTTCAGTAATCAATACTCAAAACTGGACAGTTACCGGCACGGTCTCAACTGAAAGTGACCCACAAGGAGTTGATGTCGGAACCGCATCAACAGTTTACGTATCAGACGTTAGTTCTAACTCCATCCAAGAAATTTCCTTATCAAGCTTGTCGGTAGTTGCAACCATCACAGGAATTAGCTCGCCAATTGGAGTATTGGAAGTTACTCCGTAAGTTTAACAATTAACATATCAAGATTCAATTGTTACGCTTATACCTTCTGCTTTTCCGATTTTGTAATATTTTCCCCAATTAACCTCACCTATTGAAGCTCTTGCGCGTTTTACATAATTTTCAATTATCCCACCATAACTGCTCGGGAATGAAAGTCCGGTTGTCTCGTAAATGTGTTCAGCTGCGCCAAATAGGAGGGCAGCTGTATTATACATTTCGAGCGAAACGGAGTTCCCGGCTAATGCTGACAGTGCTCTCGCCGCCTGCACGATATCTCCAAGACCGCGCAATTCTTCAAACGCGCTCAGCAAGCTCTTTCTTGCTTCTTGAGAGTCTCCCAACAGCTCTTCAATAATTCCGCGTTGCATTTTGCACATCGCGATACTTCTAATGTCTTCAAGGGAGCTGAAAATAACCACTGCGCGCTCTAATGTATCTAAGGCTGCTACAAAGTCTTCGGCCAATGTTTCAAGATGCGACTTATTATAGATTACCCGGGCCTGATTCCATGAATCATGCACCATCTTAAACTTACGTTCAGCCTGATCTAGCTTATTACATAAATCAAATATTTCAGCAGGGGTTAATTGTGGATTCAATATTATTTGAAGTAATGCTTCGTAATTTATACATTGAGCCAGTATTGTCTCAGATGGATTAGCACTAAGACAATCTCGCGCGCTAACAAGATTCATCTTGGCCTCATTTTCGTTCCCTTGCAAAATATAAAAAAAGGCAAGATAAATCTGACATTGACATTTAAGTAACGGAGACAGTTTGTATTCTTCAGGATTGTTAAGAAGTTCAATTGCCTTCTCTAAATTTGATATACCAAATGATAAGTATCCCGTAAGTGTCCAAAACCATGCAAGAGAAAGACATAGTTTGGAAAAAGTAACTCGTTCCGATTGCGATTGGGCATATTGAAGTGCACTTTTGTAGTTGTGAAAATCACGAGCCATCAAACGTAAGGTCTCAAGCTGATCTCGACCTTTAAGCTGATATGCTAAATTCTCTGCTTGGGCCAGAAAATATAAAACGTGCTTTTGGTCTAAAGCCTGCTTTTGTGCATAAAGGTCGGTACGGGACGTCAAATATTCAACAATTGAAGCTGGCAAAACCAATCTAGTCATACCCCGAAAGATATGCTTGGTCGCCAATCCAGCATCGACAAGCCGTAATGCGCCATCAATACTTTCGTGTTCCGATAGCCCAGATAGTGCAACAATGGCATTGAGAGAACCGTCATTTTGGAGCGTATGCACTGTTAACAATACTTGCTTAGCGGCATCAGTTAGAAGTGAATAACTCCAGGAAATTGACTCTTCAAGCGATCGATGACGAAGTGGAACGTGATGCGAGGGGGATGTCAAGTTCAAGTTAGAATTTGTCAATCTTTCTAAAATCTCTTTGGGGCTCAAAAGCGCTGTTCTTGAAGCGGCAAGTTCGATCGCCAATGGCAACCCATCAAGTACTCTACAGAGCTGCCCTATGTGATATAGGTCATTGCTGAAGTCAGCGTCAGAGTGAAGACTAGAAAAGTATAGAAATAGTTGGACTGCAGGATTATCAAATAGATCGGCTTCAGATTGATCATTTGTCGGCACGGTCAAAGATCTAATTGATATAACGCGTTCTCGTCTGAGACGAAGTCGCTGTCTAGATGTTGTAACAAGTTGGGTGTTTGGGCATTTAGCTTGAATGTAATCAATAACTAAATTTACATGTGGAATCAAATGTTCAAGATTATCAAGAACCAATAAGTATCTTTGTAGTCCAATGCGCTGGGCCAATTCGACTAAAGGGGGTTTATATCCAACCATTTGACCCTGAAATGCAAAAAATATTTTTGGTACTATTTCATCTTTACTCATGATCTCTGACAGATCGGCAAACACTATTTTGTCATAATGGTATTGTTTTGGCAGGTTAGCAGTCTGTTGTTTAGAAATGTATTCCGGATCGTAAAGTCTGCCGATCACCTCAAAAGCTAATCTTGTTTTTCCAACTCCTCCAGGGCCGACAAAAGTAATAACCGGAGTATTTGAGTCGTAAATTAGTTCCAAAATCTGAGATATCTGACTTTCACGTCCTAGTATTGGAGGTAGCGTGCTGAGCTGAGATTGGTAGGTAAATTCTTCACCGTCGAGAAAAAGTGTTGTGTTTGCAGTGGCCAACTCAGACAGCACCTTGTCGGAGGTTTCCTGTACATAGGAATTAGCTAGTTGAGCACGAGTTGTCGTATAGGCGATTACTTGGCCAGGTTGATCTGCAATATCTAGGGCTTTTACATATAGTGTATGCAATTTATCATGGTTGGGTTCTACATTGAGTGCTTTCTCCAGCAACATGATTGCCCGGTTTTGCTGATTGTGGAAGATCAAATAATCGCATAAATCAATTGTCGCATCAATAAACATTGAAGTAAGGTGCCTTCGCAGTAAATCAATATTAAACTCAAAGTCAGGTGCATCGCCTACACGAAAGCCGTGTAGGAGAGGTCCGGTGTAGACAGAAAGTCCATTTTCAATAACTTTAGCATCGCGGAAAGTCCTACATTTGCGAGATATTGAGGTGGTGAACTGGCTTACATCTATTGAGATCGTGCGATTCAGACTGATACCAGTGGTAGTCACCATTAAGTGACTACCACAGCTTTTCCGAAGCTCAGAAAGTACGACACGCAAATTTGCTAGCTGACGATCACGTTCCAAATGTGGCCATAGAAGTTCGGCGATGGAGTCCCTTGACCATGTACTATTATTGAGGGCCAGCCACGCAATCACGGCTTTAGACTTATTATGTCGAAGATTTATTTGGCGATCGCCTAAACTCAGTTGAAAATCATTAAAGAGTAAGACATGTATCATTGTGTTGGGGTTTTGTGCGTCCAAGGATCTAGAGATTAGCAAATTATCACAGAACTATAAAAGTATCGAGTTGCCCAATATGTCTAATCAATGTACAGAAATTACTGCTGATCCCACTGCCATGTCGTGAAAGGTTCGTCTTTTATGGTCCCATATGGGCCATAAATAGCTGACAATCCCCAACAGGAGACCGGCAGCAATCAACCCCGAACTGATGAGCCCTCGAATGGTAGCCTTCGGATAGGAAAGACTTGAACCGTTGTCTATTCGAACTGTCGCTATCCCAGTCCAGCGTTTACCAAGAGTTTGTCCCTTCGAGCTGGCCTCCATGATTGCATAATAGAGCGTGAACATGACAACCCAAATCAGTCCCTCGAGAATTCGCGTACCAAAATGTATAGGGGCAGGGGAAGAGACTAGTTTATGTTTCACCACATGAACTATTTGTTTGGATTCCAATCCAAAACCGCTTATTATAAATCCTACCGGCACAGATACAACTGTTGCATCCAATATCCAGGCTAGAGACCTGCGCTTGTAAGATGCCAGCGGATATTGGCGTTCAGACACGTACTACTATCGACCTTGAGGCCAGATCGTGCCAGGTGCGTCGCATTGGTTCGAAGAATAACCAGACAAAATCTAATACCAGTGGAACCAGATAGGCCACAAAGAATACTCCCATCAAGACAATTCTCAAGAGTGCCATGGCTTGACCAATTGAAGCACCTGTGCGAACATCCCTAACTGAGATGCGCATCACCATCTTTCCAAGTGTCTGGCCCTTGGGGGATCCATTCATGAATGTAAAGTAAGCAATATTTGCAACCACGATAAGACAGAAGGCCAACCAAAAACTTGCCGGATAAGTATTGTGGAGTACAACTTTCCCGGTATCGGGATTAAACGAAAAATTAGAACCGATCAACAGGTACAAGGCAATGGAGCTTGCAACATCAAGGATTAGGCAATCAATGGCAAATGCCGCGAGCCGGGCAAGACCCCCTGCAATGGGCCGACCAAATTGATCTTGAAGCGTTCTCTGGGTTCCGATTTCTGGCTGGTTTTTTTGGTCAATTCCAGGTTCGGAGTAGAAATCAGTAGCTGGCGATACGGGCACTTCTGAGATTCTCTTATGTGGAGGAGTTGGACCAGAAGTGGGGGAGTGACCACTGTGAGGTGTTGCATCTGACGGAGCCCAGGGAGAATCGGGAATCTCTCGTGGAGACTCTGTCCCAGGCGATGGAGTGCTGTGGTCTGTCACATTAACAATTCAAGCAGGTAATCCTGACTCATACATTGCAAATCCGCCTGAATCTAACTTTTGCAAGCATTTGGGCTATTATTTTTGTGTGCCATTATGGGGAAAGCGGGCCTCTAATCCAGCCAGGCCCAAGACAGCAGTTCGAACCAGTTCAAAACCTGGCTCACCAGGACCCGCTCCGGCCTTTTCGCGCTCTGAGGCACCTTTTGGAGTTAATAAGCTCGGGCAGGCGCTAAAGCCAAAAGACTTTGTCCCAAGGGCTGATCTCATGGAGTCGAACCTTTCCGGAATCTTTTTAAACCGTCCCGTTCTATCTGAGGCAAATCTTGGAAATGCAACAATGAGAAAGATCAAGATGAGCCATGCAAATTTGAGGCGGGCAAATCTGCGTGGGGCAGATCTGTATGCCGCCGACCTTTCCCATGCGATTTTGACTGAAGCAGACCTATCTGGAGCTAATCTAGCAGCAGCCAATCTATCTAGGGCAGATCTCACTAGGGCAAATCTTCATGGGGCAGATCTATCAGGGGCCAACTGCATGGGTGCCCGACTCCAAGAAGCAGATCTGAGTGATTCAATACTTGCCGAGGTGGACTTTCCGATGGCCTTTTTCCGCAAGGCGATGGTACTTCGGGCTAATCTTCACAAGGCGAATCTGTGTGGGGCATACCTGTATGAGGCTCAAATAGAAAACTGTGATCTTAGGGAGGCCGTATATGACTCCACGACGATTCCGCCTAGCCGAGAATTTGATTGGGGCGTGGCCCAAAGGGTCAGCCAGAAGAAGACCCAAACAAAAAAGCATCATCATCTAACCCATCGGCAAGATAACAAATAGCCCTTACTCAGGTCTGCGAGTTCGAGTATTCCTCAAAGGCGTCGAGGGCGCGAGGACCCCACACCGTTCCCGGTCCACCGTTCATAAGAATTGCAACTCCCATTGCTTCTGCCACCTCTTGGGAAGTGGCCCCCAGTTTCGCAGCTGACCGTGAATGAGAGGCAATGCAACCGTCGCACTCGCGCGTCACTGCAATCGCCAAGGCAATAAGTTCTTTGTATTTAGCGCCAAGTGCGCCGTCTTTCATTGCAGCCGAATGTAGTTGGGCATAACCGTCATAGACCTCTGGGATATAATGACGCATATTACGTCCTGAATTTGCGGCTTGATGAGCTATGTCGTGTGCTGATGCCATGAGAGTACTCCGTTTCGATCGTGGTAGTCGGAAATATCATATCGCAACAGTGAAACTAGAGGCGGAGCCTCCTGAAAACCTTCAATCCAGCTCGTACCAAGTAGAACACTAGCATTAGAAACACAAGCCCAATAGAGATTGGGATTCCAATACGAATTAGCCACTCAAATACCGTGGCAATACCGCTCATAGCCTGGTGCCAGGCGAGTGAAAAGCCAGTCATAGGACCGGGGGAGTGGTGAACTATATTTGACCCGTTAGCAGCCAACTCGGTAACCGTTACATCTATCGAGGAGTAAGCAGTTACTGCATTCATAAGATTCTGCTCACCTTGGAGCTGTTCTATCTGCGACTGGATAGAGCTTATCTGACCTTGAACCTGAAGAACGTCACCAATTGAAGTTGCCTGTGACAAGATCTTCTCGTACTGGGCCAAAGAGTCCTGCAAGGCTTGTATGCGTGATGCCAAGTCAACAACCTGGCCGGTAACATTTGTGGCTTTTGTCGAGATACTAGTCACCTTGCCTAGTCCCTGGATCTGGGAAACGACTGACTCAAAATCATTTACGGGGACCTCCAAAGTTGCGGTACCAGTCATGAGCCCTTCGGAACTCTGAGTATTACTTGCTCCAACAAAACCACCAACTCCGCCTGGCAGTTGAGTGATCTGATCAAATACCGAGAAAAAATGCCCATTTTTGACGTTTAGAGCCAGAGATCCGGACTTTTCAATTGCACTTGGATTCGGAGGTGGATTTTGGGCCCCGGGCACAACTGGCGATACAACGGTTGTGGTAGCGGGAGGTGAAATACTTGATTGGGCCAACGACTGGTGCAGTGGCGCTGCGGCATTTCCTGCAGGACCATTTGAAGTGCCTATAGAGCTACCGAAACTATCGGCTTGGGAATTGATGGTCGGTTGGGTGCTGGTACCTGAAATCTGTGTTCTGTTCATCGGTCCCAACTGGGGTCCACTGGCCAGTGCACTTGCCGACTTGGTTGATTGATCCCTTGATTGAGATTGAAACATACTAATTGACAAAAGTGATCCAACGATTATTGCCACTGTGGCGGCACCAGTAAATAGTATTTTCCTCGTTGGGTGCGTTATTAATGAAAGCCTTTTCCGATCGGTTGATCCATCTTGAACGAACTCTTCACCTTCAATATGGGTAACCTCTGATGCGTTGGCGTTGTTATCGAGCAAGTCCTCATCGAGCCCTGCGAAGTCTTGTCGTGTTACCTCTTCCCTTGCTTGAATCGATCCGGCCGACGCAGACAGTATCTTGCCTACCTGGTCAAGATCTACGTCAATATCCGACCCACCAGCGATAAATAACTCTGTAAGTACTTGATCATCTATAAGATTCATTTCTTTAGTTGAACTCCTCCGTTGGTCTTTGGATAGGTTGGTCCAATCCAGTCCTTGGCTAGCTGTTGAAGCGAACTATCCTGACTCATTCTCTGCTTTGCCTCATTTAGGCGTGACTTAACCGTTCCTGGTCTCCGTCCGATGGCCTTAGCAATCTCCTTTTCACTCAAATCAAGAAAGTATCTAAGAACTACAGTGGCCCTTAGGTGTTCTGGCAACTTTGCCAGGGATTCCATCAAAATTTCAACAAGCTCCGAACGCTCGGTTTCAAAAGTCGGTGAACTCCGGTCATCTTTGATCTGGTCAAGATTGGCCGATTCGGCCCGGCGGTCACGTCTGGGTATTTCAGAGCGGAGTTTTGAGTTACAGGCGTTCACCAATACCCGGTACAGCCAAGGACGGATTGAGGAAACGTCCTTGCCTTCAATGGCATCTCTAAACCTCCAGGCCCTCAGAAATGCGTCTTGAACCGCCTCTTCAGCATCAGACTTGTTTCCAATCAGAAAGTACGCAGTCTTGTAGGCCTGACCGTAGTAATTCTCCAGCCAAGTAGACAGATCGCTCATTAGAAATCACCGATTTTGTTCACGCAATATATGACGCATCCTAATGGCTTTAGGTTCGAATATTTCGCTCAATCGGTTTGCCACGCCCCAGAGGAACTCTGATTGGCCGTGTATATTCAGAAAAGGACCTGGTAGTGGACATATTCCCAGGGATCAAACGCCCATAATGTACATTATGTAAAGTTGATATATTATTTCCTTTGGCACTGCCCCACGGACCTTCGAGATATCTGCCAATCAAGTTATGGCAGCGATGCCGTGAAGGACGAAATACCAACATAGAGGGTGGACCGACTAATGGGTACCCGCCACCGACATACATTCAAAAACCAAGAAGAACTCAGAGCTGGAATTGCCTGGTATAGAAACAACTACAACTACAAAAGGAGGTGCTTAAAGATAGGAAATATCAGCCCAATGAGATTTGAGTTAGAATTTAAACAACAGACCAAGGCAGCATAGATGCGTGTCTACTAAAACTGGGGAGGCTCACTATACAATTTCAAGGTTTCTTCAGAGGCCACCCGTACGAAACATTAGGCGACTTGCATTCTTCTCTCGCGAGTTGCCGAGCCGTTTGATTGTCGCTTCGAGACGGGCTTAGAACGACAACGGTATCCATTGTAGAGGCACATGTGTAGTTCACTAGTGGAATACGCCCAAAGTCTCTAAAGCTATGGCCGACGGCAATCCCTAAGATCAGGCATCCGCTTGATAGTAATGCAAGCACTGCAACAGCGACTATCCGTTGCGTTCGCTTGCGAAACTGTCTCATGACAACGTTGCCTTGAGAACCATGCTTACGAAGGCTTTGTGATCAGTACTTGATTGACAATATCAGTCCACTTCCAAGTGATCTGTGCGACCAAGACAGTTTGAGGCTTCTTGCACGGACATTTCAGAGTGCCCACTTTTACCTTGATCGTATGGGCATTGTTTACGATAAATCCTGGAACCTTTAACGCCGCCCAAAAACCCTTCGGGATTTCTCGCCAATCTCCCTTTGTGGTTAGATCGCAGTTTCGAGGAACTGGATATCCGAAGAAGTTATTGTAAAGATTCGCGACACCGCCAGTAAAGTCGCACCACGCATTCCACCAATCACACAGACCCAGTGGGTCGCTGTTGTTGCTCGGATTGTTCTCGGCGTACCCGTACGATTGTCCTGACAGCCATGCATAGGGATCCACACTCACAAACTGCCCCGTCGCCGGGTCGTAGTATCGGTTGATCAGATAGATCAGGCCTGTGGGATCTGTGTATCCCCCGGCAAACCCAAAGGGCGTTGTCCACGTACCAGTTGTGGAAGACACTGATCCATAAGGGCTATAGCTCTGTGTGGCGGTTATATTGCCTGATTGGTTAGCATCCATTACAACCGACCCCAGTTGATCGGTGTAGAGATAGCTAGGTACGCCACTTGACTGGCTTATCTGTTCTATTGGCTCCCCTGAGGGTCCATAGATGTAGTCATCTGATGGGTCGCGCGGCGAAATCGTATGAAGCGGGTTTGAGTTGGAACTACGTCGCTGAACGTGGAAGATACAGAAATTTCGGAGCGACGCGTGTTTCTGGCCCACTCCGGGAACGGTGTAGTTGGCCAACGATGTCACCTCTCAAGCTTCTCACCACGTCAGGTCATCTGCAAGGAATAATGGCTCGGGCGTCGTAGGAATGCGTCGTGATTACGCCCTCTCTATATGCGATTTTCAGTATGTTAGACCGAATTTGAGTAAAACCCAGCATTGCTAGGCTCTTTGTCAAAAAGTGCCACCCCGACCGGTGGCCGACCTCCCCCCGACCATGCCCCGGCCCAATCACTGGAAACCCCGACCAGATTGATACCTTGACATTACGCTTAGGCAAGCGGATACGATTCACCTTCGAGAGTACATGCGTGCTGTGGAAAAAGGAAGACAAGGAATAGTCAATTTGGAGCAAAGAGCTTGCGAGGCTTAGAACGCCTTGTAGGCACCTTTCGTAGGCGACACGGCCCTTGGCACCTTCGGCGCTGCAGGGGCCGTGTCCTCAGGGTTGACCAAATACGTCAGTGTACTCCGAGTAACGCCAAAAGCGGGGCTTCCCAGGAAGGTCCTATTCGCGTGGGCCGTGAGACTTTTCTTTGCTCTTTCAAGGAGTCACGCCAACGGGAGGGGTCGAAGATATTCCTGAGCTGCTGCCTCAATCTCACCTGCGCAAAGTTTCTTGGACCGTATTTCCACCGTTCCAGAACTGGTGGCGAACGTCAGCACCCCGTACACCTGCGCATCTTGCACGTACTCAGATGAATCGTCCGACAGGTTTGAATTCCCGATGGGCAACAGCCATAAGACAAAATTTGCTACCTGTCCGGGTGTGATCACACGGCTTTTCGGGACATAATCATCACGAGTCTTGTATCCGTGGATGCTTCTCCACGGAATCGCAAGACGCGCACGACCGCCACGGTCCTTGATGATCACGCCGTAATCCGTGATGGATGTACTCCCTCGTTTCGTTCGAGGCAACTTAGGAATTGATCCCCGAAAGTTGACCCCATCAAACTCAACGGACACTACTGTCCCTCCAACATGTAACGCTTACCGCATTGACATGGTTCGCTCCTCCGTTTGGAACGGAGACGATATCAGTGTCCTTCCAGGCTTGCCCCGGCGCAAGTGCATTTCCATCACGCACATTATTTCCTCCAAGATACTTCGGAGAGGTATTGAGGGAGAACGAATTCCAGAAGAACAAGTCTACCTCGCAAACGGGATAGACCGCTTGTGCGGCATCGTTTTTGACAAGAATCGATACGCTCATTTGCGATGGGGTCTCTACCACGACAGATCCGCCCTGGGGCCACCCACTTGGTGGCTCTTGACCCGATTGTTGGCCTAGTAGCCCATAAGTAAGTCCCGGAGTTGCAGAAATCGAAGGGGCAGATGAAGCATCGATAGTCGATGACGATGATTGGCCTGTCGAGTTACATGACACGCTCAATGATCCCAAAGCCGCAACTGCTACGGCGACAATCACTTTCGAAAACACGGACAGTCGCATATGCCGAATCACTGATACGAAGCTTTGAACTCTAGGGTGGGTTCGCCGAATTTCGCCGTGTTCTTGCCGAATGCATCAAGTAAGTAAATTGCGTACGGTCCTGGATTAGCAGTGACCTGGTACACGCCACAGAGTGCTTGACCGCAATATTCCTCGAAAATGCTTGTCGGAGCTGGACCCACAAATATCGTTGACGTCGCTGCCAAAACCGTCACGGTGAACTGATTGTTGCATGGAGTTCCCGAAGCCGAGATCGACCAACTACCGAGTGCAGCGTACGCATAGTTCTGCTGGAAGCTCCAAACTGAGAGGTCAGGAGAATGGGAGCTTGTCTTCCCTTTCAAGACAAGATTCCCGGTCGGGTCCGTTGTATTGACCGGGTCATCACTCACGTATTCGTAAGGTTGATGAGTCGCAGACAATGCGGGATCCACACTCACAAACTGCCCCGTCGCCGGATCGTAGTATCGGCTGATCAAATAGATCAGCCCTGTGGGATCGGTGTATCCCCCCGCAAACCCAAAGGGCGTTGTCCACGTACCAGTTGTGGAAGACACTGTTCCATAAGGACTGTAGGTCTGAATGGCGGTGACATTGCCTGATTGGTTAGCCTCCATTACAACCGACCCCAGTTGATCGGTGTAGAGATAGCTAGGTACGCCACTTGACTGGCTTATCTGTTCCATTGGCTCCCCTGAGGGTCCATAGATGTAGTCATTAGTCCCATCTCCTAGTAGTTGAGGAACAAAGGACTGGGTGTTATAGACATAGTAGGTGGTTGTCCCATTATAGGTTTGGGAATACCTTATATTGTTGCCCTTATAGGTGTAGTTGTAGGTTGAAGACCCTGTGCCTAGGGTAGTCAATTGATCTGCCCCACTATAGGATAAGGTCTCATTTTGAGTCCCCAACTCTTTGGTCCTGTTCCCATTTTGGTCATAAGAGTAACATTCAGTTCTAGTTCGCCAAGCCTGAGAAACTAGTTCTCCGGCTCCATTATAGCTTTGGTTTACCTCTGGTCCGTTGGTAACTAGGTTGCCAGCACTTTTATAGGAATTGGTCAAGTTATTCAACCTGGAAGTTGCTGAGGTTAGCTGGTTTAGAGATGAGTAGCCATAGGAGGTGTTGATGGCCGGTTGACCACTAAAGTGATCACTTTGGCCAGTTATTGGATTTGCCGGGTCATAGGTGTTGGTAAGGCTGGCTAGCTTGCCGGTAGGTGACGACAAGTTTATCCCATCTTCAGCGATTTTCACTAAAATCCGAAATTTTAGCTAAGTAATAATATTTATACTACCAGCGTATAGGGTGGTTTGTGCTTTCATCTAGGTACGTATTATCCGTACCTCCTAATCTTTTGTGTGTATGTATGTTCATGTTTCTCCTTATAGAGGTCACAAGCGCGTAAGGCTTGTAAAGCAAGAAAAGGTGGATGGAAGACTAAAGACAATTTTTGTCAAACATATTGGAACCGCTGCAAATGATGAAGAGCTAGAAATTCTAAAATCAATTGCTGAAAAAGAGCGTTCAAAAGCAATCCAAGCAAATCAATTGAGTTTTGATCTTGGACAGATTCAAAGCGGAAGTCTTTCAACCTTGGGTTTTTATCAACATGGAGCTGAGCTTGTTTTAGGGGAGATATTCGATTCATTTTCAATATCAATTGGAAGACTTACTCCGCTGCTTAGGCTACTTACTATCGCGAGAATTATTCACCCATCTTCCAAAAGAAATACGGCAATTTGGATCGAAGAAACTCTTGGATCAAGCTACTCACTTGATCAGATATATCGCTTTTTAGATGTGATTTATAAAAATAGAACAAAAATCGAAACATCTCTTAGAACCCATGTAGCTACGAATTAT
>DAIDHF010000009.1:60170-75019 GCA_027452005.1 Acidimicrobiales bacterium | reverse complement strand
TTGGGAATAGCCGCAACGATTTCAATATTAGAGGTTCCACCACGAGTAGGCCCCCAAGCATCTGGGGCTGAAATCTGCTCCCACTTGGCAACCGACGAGTGCGCCAGACGATCTTTGGAAAAACCCTGGCCGTGTTGTTCTGCGATCTCCTCGACGGTTTCCCGGCCAACGTTGTGGCGGGTTGACGCGAACTTGTCCCCGGGATTTCCAAGTCCCACAACGAGAACCCTCACGGGGTTGGACTTGTGGCCAAACACGACGGTTCAGATTTCAGGGCAGGCTTGTTGAGATTACCCTCGGGGTTGCCCAGGATGGGCCTAGTTGGAGCTTGTGGCGTCGGATCCGGAGGACCCGTGTGATTCGGGGTCACCTTCGCCAGAACCGGCTCCTGTATCGCCCTCGCCATCTGCCTGGCCAACTCCCCTAGCCCCTATTGCGACGGCGATAGTTATGTCCCCGTCTGCCTCAATTGAGACCTTGCCAGCAAGGACCAGGTCAGAGACCTTTATCGTGCCACCCATGGCCAGGTTCGAGATGTCAACCTCCACTGAACTTGGAATCTCCGCCGGAGTAGCCTTGATGGGCAGGGTAAAGAGCTGTTGTTCGACCCGTCCACCGCCTAGGTTTACCTGAGTCGGCTCTCCGACCAGATTCACGGGGATGTCGGCTGTGATCACCTGGTCCCGGCGCACGACCTGGAAGTCGATGTGTGACACGGTGCCCTTGACCGGGTTGCGCTGCAACTCTCTGGTAACCACGAGGTGACTGGATCCACCAACCTCTACGTCCAACAGGGCATTTAGCCCAGCATCGGAGGTAAGCGCAGATCGCAAGGCCCGAGCTTCAACGGTCACGGCAATCGGGTCAACGCCTCCTCCGTAGATTACGCCGGGGATCTTCCCTAGTCGGCGGAGCCGCCTGGCACTGGCTGACCCGGTCTCGGTACGTTGTTCGGCCTTTATCTTGATATCTGGCATGGGAAGGACCATCTTAGGCCACCGCGCCCAGAGATCTCAAGAAATGCCCTCACGAGGGCCAAGTTACCGGCTCAAACAGGTTCTAAAGGCAGCCTGGTTAGTGGGTGTACCAAGCCAGCCGAACTCGCAGAGATCACCTAAGACGACAGGTTGTCGCCGCCGAAAATCTCAGAGACCGAGGTATCAGCAAATACTGCCTCTATGGCATCGGCGATCACCTTGGCCACCGAGAGAACCTCTAGTTTGTCCATCTTCTTGTCTGTGTCCATGGGTAGGGTGTTGGTGACAACCACCCGAGAAATCGGGGCGTTCTTGAGTCGGTCGATGGCCGGGTCGGAGAAGACCCCGTGGGTGGCCATGGCCCAGACCTCGGTTGCCCCGTGGCCGATGAGGAGTTCAGATGCCGCACACACGGTCCCGGCTGTATCGATCATGTCGTCAACTATTACACAGAGCCGTCCCTGAATCTGGCCGACCACGTCCCGGGCTTCGACCTGGTTTATGGTACCCGTAGGTCGCCTCTTGTGTACGAGGGCTATATCGCACTCTAGGTGCTGACCAAATCTCTCGGCCACCTTCACCCGTCCGGCATCTGGGGCCACGACTACTATGTCCCTTCCCTTGGCCGAGTTCCTCAGATAGTTTACCAAGACAGGCATGGAGGTCAGGTGATCTACCGGGCCGTCAAAGAAACCCTGGATCTGCCCGGAATGGAGATCTACACTCAACAGGCGGTCAGCCCCGGCGGCCCTAAAGAGGCTGGCGACTAGCTTAGCCGTTATCGGCTCTCGTCCCGAGGCCTTTCTGTCTTGGCGGGCATACCCATAAGAGGGACACACTGCAGTTATCCGCTTGGCCGAGGCCCTCTTGGCGGCGTCGATCATGATGAGCTGTTCCATGAGAGAGTCATTTACCGGGGCCGAGTGGGTCTGGATGATAAACACGTCCTTGCCCCGGACAGACTCGCCGAACTTACAGTGGATCTCCCCGTTAGCAAACTCCCGGAGGTTTGGATCACCCAACCTGACCCCAATATAGCTGGCGATTTCCTTGGCCAACTCCGGGTGAGACCTGCCCGAGTAGATCTCTATCCGCTTCTTGGTGATGAGTTCAATTGACACTGACGACTTAGATCTTTCCGGGAAGTCTCATAAGAGGCCTAACCTCTAAAGTATGGCCCACTTTGGGTGCCCGGTTCAATTACGGCTCCGGGTTCCAAGTATGCAAAGGGTCCAATATCACAGTTTGCGCCAATCTGTGCCCTTTCGGCTTGTGAGAAGGTGACCTTGGTTCCTTGCCCAACGGTGCAGTCGATCAACTGGGTGTTAGGTCCAATCTGGGCACCGTCTTCAATTACACAAACGCCTTGAAGAAAGGTGCCTGGAAAGAGAGTCACGTCTTGGCCCAACCGGACCGTGGCATCTAGATAGGTCTGCTCGGGATCGACCATGGTAACACCCTTGCGCATCCACTTCTCGTTCGTCCGGGCCCTCAACTCGGCCTCTACTCCAGCGAGTTGAGCCCGGTCATTTACGCCGACCGCCTCGGTTGGATCAGCGGCGATCATGGTCACAACGAGATACCCGGCGTCGTGTAAGACTGACACGACGTCGGTCAGGTAGTACTCCCCCTTGGAGTTCTCAGGGGATATCCGTCGCAAGGCCGGTGCCAAGACGGACCTCCTAAAGCAGTAGATCGAGGTGTTCACCTCTCGAATGAGTTGCTCATCGGGAGACGCTTCGGGCTCTTCGACCACCTTGGCCACCCGTCCGTCCTTGGCCCGGATAACTCGGCCGTACCCCCACGGATCGTCTAGCTCGGCGGTAAGCAAGGTGGCAGCCGCTTCACTTGCCCGGTGATTACGAACTAGCTGGGCCAGCGTGGCAGGTCTCAACAGGGGGGCATCTCCCGGGAGCACGACCACGTCGTCATCGTCATCGAGATCTTCAATGTAGCCGTCAGGAAACCCGGTTAGACCAACCCCGACAGCGTCACCGGTCCCACGTTGAACCTCTTGCTCGACAAAGTGGATCTCAAGACCTTCTGGGGCCCCTTGGTTTAGGGTCTTAGTCACCCGGTCGGCCCCATGACCGACCACGACCACGACCTGGCTTACCTGCAACTCGGCCAGAGCGTCTAGGACGTGCAACACCATTGGTCGTCCGCACAACAAGTGGATTGGCTTAGGCCGACTAGAGCGCATCCGAGTGCCCTCTCCAGCGGCCAAGACGATCGCCGACAGTTTCCTGGAACTCATAGTTACTTTCTTACCACCAAAATCTTACCCCAGGGGTGAGAGATCGATATTTCGCCCGCCAGGTCTTGGACACCCTTGGATACGGGTTACCCGAGAGTAAAAAGCCCAGCTTGTCGCTCTAAGGTTTGAAGACCATGAGATACAAGAAGCCCAAGAGGGCCAGGTGGCCAACTCCCCGCATCGCTGCCAGGTGAGCCGTTAGCCTTTCTAGCTCCGAACCCATCTGGTCAAGTTCGTCAGTAGTCTTGGTAGCTTGTCCGGTGTTAACTCCCTCACAAGTACCCGCCGAACCAGATACTCCTTGCCGAGAAGATGTCTTCGACGGACAGGTCGCACATCCATCAGGGCTCGACATGGCAAACTCACCAATAATTCCTCGTGCTCGGGCCTCGACTGGAGAAACTCCCAAGCGAGTTTGGATGACAAATATTCCAAAGAGAACTAGTGACGCCCAAACCCAGGTGTCAGAAAAACTCCAGTGGCCTCTCGACAACAAGACGAGTCCAATCCCTGAGATCCCGGTGAGATATATCAGATGCAATGATACTTTTTTGGAAACCACAAAGTTAGCCTCACTTATTCCCAAGGCCTCTCTCCCCTGGCGCTTTAGGGCCTCTCGGTAGTAGAGACCGTCCAAGAGCAGTGACCCGAATCCGCCTATGGCACAAGTGAGATGAACCACTAATACAATTCGATACAAAATTCCAGTTAGTCCCATTTGGTCTACCCGGCTGACCCGGAAAACACCCCGGGTATATCTTGAATCTTTGAATATTTGAATTGCATAGTGAGTACGATACCAAAGTCGTTCTAATCCACCCAAGGCAGAGAAGTAAATTGGGTGCTCGGGACAGATAACTTCGATAAGATGCTATATGCGTGTCAACTAAATCTAATAGCCGGAACTATGTCATCGACTATGGCAAAAGGGGTGTCGACTTTGGGCCATAAAGACGACCTGTCAGGCACGGACGACCCCTACCCATATCTAGGTCCCGAAGACCAGGCCAGACTTGAGATCGACAGGCAGCTCAAGGAATGCGGTTGGGTGATCCAAAATCACAAAGACCTAAATCTCGGTGCGGGAATCGGGGTGGCCGTCCGAGAGTTCCCAATGGCCCGCGGCCACGGGGCGGCAGACTACTTACTGTTCGTGAACCGCCGGGCGGTCGGGGTCATCGAGGCCAAGGCGCTTGGGAACACACTTACCGGCGTCGAGTGGCAGTCCTCCAAGTATGCTCAGGGTATCCCGGAGGATGTCCTGGCCCCGGCCAAACCTCTCCCATTTTCCTACGAGTCCACGGGCGAAGAGACACGGTTCACAAATGCCTTCGACCCCGAGCCTGCCAGCCGGGCGGTCTTTTCCTTCCATCGTCCCGAGACACTTGCTGGGTGGGTGCGTACCTGGTCCGAGCCGCGAGGGATCGAGTTGGCAACTCTCCGGCAGCGGATTCTCGCGTTGCCCGAGCTAAGCCCTGAAGGACTGTGGTCCGCCCAGGAGCAAGCAATCCGCAATCTTGAGAACTCCCTACGGCACTTCCGACCTCGAGCGCTCATCCAGATGGCGACCGGTTCGGGAAAGACCTTCACTGCCGCCAACATCTCCTATCGGCTCATAAAGTACGCTAAGGCCGATCGCATCTTGTTCCTCGTTGACCGAGGCAACCTGGGCAAGCAGACCCTTGGGGAGTTCCAGACCTTCAGCACACCAGACGACGGCAGAAAGTTTACCGAACTCTACAACGTCGAAAGGCTGACCAACAATACGATCGGACCCTCTTCAAAGGTCGTCATCACGACGATCCAGCGCCTCTATTCGATCCTGCGTGGCGAGCCCGACATGGATGAGGAACTCGACGAGAGATCAGCCTTCGACATGGAGCCCTCGGCCCCCGTAGAGGTCTCCTACGATCCCGCGGTCCCGCCGGAAATGTTCGACGTCATCATCGTGGACGAATGCCACCGTTCCATCTACGGCGTGTGGCGGCAGGTTCTCGACTACTTCGATGCCTTCATCATCGGACTCACGGCCACACCGGGGAAGCAGACTTTCGGATTCTTCAACCAAAATCTCGTGATGGAATACAACCACGAAGCCGCAGTCGCCGACGGGGTGAACGTGGACTTCGACGTCTACCGGATCAAGACCGAGATCAGCGAAAAGGGCGCCACCGTCGACGCCGGGTTGGTCACCAAGTTCCGAGACCGCCAGACACGGTCGGTGAGGCTGGAGAAGATCGATCAGGACGTCACCTATGACCCCTCCCAGCTCGACCGCCAGGTCGTCGCCAAAGATCAGATTCGCACCATCATCGCCACCTTCCGGGACAAGTTGCCCGAGATCTTCCCCGGTCGCACCCACGTTCCCAAGACTCTTATCTTCGCCAAAGATGACAGTCACGCCGACGACATCGTTCAGATCGTGCGGGAAGAGTTCGGTAAGGGAAACGACTTCGCCGCAAAGATCACCTACAAGTCCGGCTCCCAGGGACAGAATCCCGACGCCCTCCTGGCTTCGTTCCGAAACAGCTACAACCCTCGGATCGCCGTCACCGTGGACATGATCGCCACCGGGACCGACGTCAAGCCGCTCGAATGCGTCTTCTTCATGCGGATGGTCAAGTCCCGCAATTTCTTCGAGCAGATGAAGGGCCGGGGTGTAAGGGTCATCGATCCCACCGACCTCCAGGGAGTCACGCCCGACGCCCCCGACAAGGACCGCTTCGTGATTGTCGACGCGGTCGGTGTCACTGAAGCCGACCTCAACGACACGGTTCCCCTCGAACGCCAGCCCACAGTCTCGTTCGAGAAACTGCTGATGCGGCTTGCCCACGGGGACCGCGATCCCGAGGTCATCTCATCGGTCGCCTCGCGTATTGCCCGGTTGGAGCGTAAAATCACCAAGGGCGACCGGGAGGAACTCGAAGCGATAGCGCGAGCCAAGCTCTCCGATCTAGTACACGTCTTGGTCGACGCACTTGACCCCGACCGCCACTTCGAGGCAGCCAAAACAAAGTCCGGGACACAAACACCGTCCGAGGCCGACGTGGCAAATGCTCGGGAAACGATGCTGGAAGCAGCAGTGCGTCCGATTGCCGACAATCCAGAGCTACGAAACAAGCTGGTTGAAATCCGGCGTTCCTACGAACAGCTCATCGACGAGTTCTCTAAGGACAAACTTGTCGATGCGGATTACTCCGTCGATGCAACAGAGCGTGCCAAGCGAACAGTCGAGTCGTTCCGAAAGTACATAGAGGAAAACAAGGACGAGATCACCGCGCTTCAAGTGCTTTACAGCCGCCCGTATTCAAAGAGGTTGACATTCCGGGACATCAAGGAGTTGGCCAATGCCATCGGCAGACCACCGTATCGCTGGACTCCTGAACGTCTGTGGGACGCCTACGAGACCCTAGACAAGTCGAAGGTGAAGGGTGCTCCCGGCGCCGTACTCACCAACATTGTCTCGCTCGTTCGCTTTGCGCTGGCCCAGGACGTAACGTTGGTGCCATTCCCGGTGACAGTTAACGAGCGGTTCGACAGCTGGATGGCCCAGCAGGAGCGGGCAGGTCGGAAGTTCACCGCAGAACAACGTGCGTGGCTGGAGAACATCCGAGACCACGTCGCCGCTTCATTGGCGATTACTGCAGATGACTTCGATGAGATGCCGTTCGTGCAACACGGCGGGCTCGGCAAGGCGTATGAACTATTTGGGGAAAAGCTATCGCCATTGCTCGATGAGCTGAATGAGGTGTTGGCGGCGTGAGTGAGTTGCCGAAGGGGTGGGCGGAGACGACGCTCGGGACACTCGGCAATTACTGGAACGGTCGGGGATTCAAGAAATCAGAGTGGCGGGAGGCAGGGCAAGGTCGACAAATTATCCGAATCCAGGATCTGACTGGATCACGCGATAGCCCCAACTTCTTCTATGGGGAAGCAGACGACCATCACATAGCTCGAAATGGGGACGTACTGGTCTCTTGGGCGGCAACTCTGGGCGTCTTCGAGTGGCGCGGACCGGAAGCTGTAATCAATCAGCACATATTCAAGCTGGACTCGTTCATAAATAGGCGGTTTCACCGTTACCTGGTTGAGCATGTCATTGATGATCTTCGGCAGCGCTCGCATGGAACTGGGATGGTCCATGTAACCAGGGGAGTATTCGATGAGACACAAGTGCTATTGCCGCCTCTTGTCGAGCAGGAGCGCATCGTCGTTGTCATCGAGGAGCAGTTCTCCCGACTCGATTCTGCGGAGGCGTCGCTCCGCCGTGCGCAACGCAATGTCGAGAGAATGCGGCGGGCGGTGCTTGGAGGGGTAGGAAATCCGGCCAATGCTGAATGGACCGATGTTGGATCAGTCGCAGAAGTTCAGGGAGGTATTCAAAAGCAGCCGAAAAGGCGCCCAGTTCGCAACAAGTTTCCTTTCCTGAGGGTTGCCAATGTTGGGCGAGGACGCCTCAATCTGGGCGAGGTTCACGAAGTCGAGCTCTTTGAAAACGAGATAAATAGGTTCCGACTTCAAGATGGAGACCTTCTTGTCGTGGAGGGCAACGGGAGCCCAGACCAGATCGGAAGATGCTCGTTGTGGCACGACGAGATCAAAGACTGCGTCCATCAGAATCACCTCATTCGGGTGCGTCCGGGTCCCAAACTCGTACCGGGATTCCTCAATTACTATTGGAATGCACCTCAGACTTCTTCGATCCTAAGTAGCGTTGCCAGTTCAACAAGCGGCCTATACACGCTAAGCACTGCGAAGATTCGCTCAATTCCTGTTCCACTGATCCCGATTGACGAGCAACTCAAGATCGTAGACCGCGTTGATCAACAACTCTCGCTCCTCGATTCCCTCTCCACCGCTATCGACCACTCCCTGACCCGCTCGTCCCGTCTACGCCGATCCATTCTTGAGAAAGCTTTCACCGGCAAACTTGTCCCCCAGGATCCGAACGACGAGCCAGCGTCGGCACTCTTGGAAAGGATCAAAGCAGAACGTAAAATCGAGACGAAGGGTAGTAGAAAGGGGAAGAAATTATTAACGACCAAATAGAGTTCGCACCAAAGCTTGAATCAATTCAGGCAGATCGTGAAGAACTAATGTCGACCGCCATACAGACTGGAACACATAATTTTCGAGTAAAAAGATCTGTGGCACGAAAGGATGCGACCGGGGAGAACGCTGTAGACTCTTTTGTAGACGTAGCGCCAGGGCACTCAATCCTTGATCTTGAGTGGCTAATTGACGGATCCCGAGTACTGATTGGTCTATCCAGCGATGTAGTGACAGATGAGGTACTCAAACTGACAATACATCTTGCTCCAGCGAAGCTACTGTGAGTAACGATTTAGAGAGAGGTGCCTAGTGGGAATAACGGCCTCTTACACCAGAATTCAATGTCGCAGGGTGCATGTACGATTTCGAAAATGTTCCAAACAGGCAATTTTCATGCGTGAGTGGTCTCCTCACTCGGAGGAGAAAATTTCCATTCTCGCCGATTACTTGGCAGCTTTTGCCAGGGCCTCCAAGAGGGCGGTCAACCGAGTCTACATTGATTCCTTTGCTGGCGAGACAATAAACATCCTGAAAACCACCGGCGAGCAGTTTCCGGGCTCATTCGAAAGTGCCCTGGCTGTTGAACCACCCTTCACGTCTATGCTTATTTTCGAAAAACACAGGGGCCGTGCTGCCAGTCTAAGAGATCTTGCCAGCAAACACCCCGGTCAAAGGATCTCGGTCATCGAGGGCAACTGCAACGAACAAATGGCAATTAATCTCCAAAATGTCCCAAAGAAGGCACCGGTATTTGCCTTTCTAGATCCCGACGGCACGGAGCTGGAGTTCAGGACTATTCAACTCCTAGCAGACCACAAACGAGGTTCCGGTAAACCAAAGATCGAAATGTGGATTCTCCTTTCTACGAGCGGACTTGTGCGGATGCTTGGCGGAAACAGAAACGAAGCAGAACGTCAGGGACATCCAGATAGAGTTGCGCGACTATATGGTGCCTGGGGACCGTGGCTCGATGTCTGGGAAGCTCGACTAACCAACAGGGTTAGCCCGAGCGAAGCTCGCCAAGCATACCTTCTCCTGTATATGGACAGGCTGATAGGTCTCGGTTACAAGCACCTCCTTGCTCGGCCTATCAAGAATTCTCACAGCGAGCTTTATGTAATGGTCTTCGCAAGCGATCATCCTGTTGGCGAGAGCATTATGCGGTGGGCTCAAGAAAAGGACCGAGTGGTACATCGAAATCCTACCCCTTCTCTTTTTGAATTCCCAGAGAGTAGGCCTGAATATGAGGACATCCACACTGGCTGGCGAGAGGAGTTTCCTATTGCCCTCTCGGAATGGATCGAATATGAGTGGCAAGACTGAGATGCAAAGAAGGGAATGCGATGACCAAGAGCGCTATTGAGTGGACCGAGTCCACATGGAACCCGACGACTGGATGCGACAAAATCTCTGCCGGGTGTGACAACTGCTATGCCTTGACATTGGCCAAGCGGCTCAAAGCCATGGGGCAAGAGAGATATCAGACCGATGGAAACCCTCAAACCAGTGGCCCGGGATTTGCCCTTTCGATCCATCCTAAGACTTTGGATCTTCCCCGGACGTGGAAATCTCCTCGGACCATTTTTGTCAACTCGATGAGTGATCTTTTCCACCCAGAAGTACCTATTGGCTTCATTCGTGAAGTGTTCGACGTGATGACAGATACTCCGCGTCATACCTATCAGGTTCTGACTAAACGATCAAAGCGACTAGCGCAACTCTCCGGTCAGCTCCCCTGGCCGGAAAATGTGTGGATGGGCGTTAGCATTGAAAGTCAACACTACGCCTTTCGAGGAGACCACTTGCGCTCGGTACCCGCCGCTGTCCGCTTTTTGTCTGTCGAGCCAATGCTAGGTCGAGTAGTACCCAACCTTGACATGATCGATTGGGTGATAGCCGGAGGAGAAAGCGGTCCAGGTGCTCGACGGGTTGATCCCGACTGGATTAGATCTCTGCGTGATCTTTGTCTACTAAGTGCAGTTCCGTTCTTCTTCAAACAATGGGGTGGTAGAACGCCCAAGGCTGGAGGACGTGTGCTTGATGGGCAAACCTGGGATGAGTACCCCGGGATAGATCGATCCTCTCGACTTGCTGGTTTAGCACGGCACTGACGTGACCGACCACAAGGCACTCGTCACCAAGCTCTGGAACTACTGCAATATCCTGCGAGACTACGGTCTCTTCCACGGCGGCTACGTAGAGCAGCTCACCTACCTGCTTTTTTTGAGATGACCGACGAACAGACTCAATCAACCTTCAACCGCGAGCAGGTCGCACTATACGGTCTGGATTGGCGATCCTTGCTGGACCGAGACGGCATGGAACTTGAGGCCCTATTCATCGACATTTTCAATGGGCTCTGCAAGCAGCTTGAGATGCCCAGGGTAATATTTCGCAAGGTCAAAATCGTATCCAAGACCCGTCCAAAGTGCGCAGCCTCATCGTGGAACTTTTCGACTAGGAGCGGTGGATGATACTAGATGCCCAAGTGAAGGGTGAAGCGTATAAGGGACTGCTCTCGAAGAATGCCGAGGAACTGACCAACGAGTTTAATCCAAAATTGATTTCCTTGCATGGCAGCACGTTCGGCCAATCATGGCTCCAAGCCATTGGCAAGCAAACGACGAACTTGGCCTCGATCAATATACCTACTCTGAAAATATTTACCGTTTCTGAAATGCCCTTAGGTGAACGGCGACTGATCATCGCAGAAGGAGTTTACGAAGGCAAACCTACTAAGACGCGAAATAGAAAGCTGAAGAAAGTGACATCACTATGAGCAGAGCATGGATTTTCCAGGCTAATCCGCAGCAGTACAATATAGATCGAGCCTTAGAAACGCTTGATAGAATCTGGTGGCGAGTCCCACAACATACGCATGAAATCCACATCGGAGATGTTGCAGTTCTCTGGAGAAGTGGCAGGGCAGCTGGCATAATAGGGGTAGGCCGAATTGCTTCTGAACCTCAGCACAGAAAGACGGAAGACCTGGAAAGGGAGTTCGGCCATTCTCCATCAAGGATACGCAGTAGCAGCCAAACTAGCCACTTAGAGAACAAGCAATTGGCGTCCGACGAGGGCGAGGACTCGACACGGGCGCTAGTCCTCGTCAGGCAAACTCGATTCTTGCCAAAGGACCAATTAAAGAATATGCCAGCTTTTCGCGAACACCAAATTATTCGTGCTCCATTGGGAACAGTTTTTCCCCTATCAGATCCCCAGTGGGAGACACTAGAAGATTATGTTGAAGCCCCTCCCGATCTCATTGACGAACCCGGCAATCCCCTACCGCTAGTGTTCGCGTGGGGACAACGGGCAAAAGCGAGTCAATCCTTGCCGGGAGGCCACGATAGGTATCTGAACTCGTTGGAAACGATCTGCAAGTTAATAATTGACGAACAACCCTCACCATCAAATCTCGCACTTCGACTTGAAGAGATCTGGAGTTTGGTCCCCACAGGTGCTCGCCTCAAGGAGTCATTCTTGCGAAAAGTCGGGTTTGTAAACTCCGACGATGGTGTCTGTAAGGTGGGATACTGGACTGAAAGATGGCTGGAATCACATGACGACAGCATCCCGATTGCCCTTCTTCATAGCCGGATACAATTTGTGGGAGAACTTCTCGAAATCATCCGGGAACCTCGGACTGCAGATGAGATCCTTTCGATTGCTAACTCAGACTTTGGGATGCGTTGGGACACCAAAGCTCAGATTGAAAGCAGACTGGGTTGGCTACGGTCTGGAGGAATGATCTCCTCAACTGACGATGGTCGTCTGTTGGTAACGGATCTGGGTAGGGCGCTACTCCAACAACTCGTACTATACCGACCAAGTCCTACTAGCTCCGATTCTCACTTGACCGACAACGAGCTTGCTCGTGAAATCGAGTCTTTGGATCTTCAGCCCATTCCTGAAGTCGAACAACTCTTGATCGAACTTCGACAATCTTCGGTAGATAGTCATAATCCTGATAGATTTGAGCAGGCAACCCGCGATGCCTTCAACTATCTAGGCTTTCAGGCTCAATGGCTTGGGGGGTCAGGCAAAACCGATGTTCTCCTCATAGCGGCATTGGGAAATGTTGATACTTACAGAGTAATTATTGATTGTAAGACAAGTGCGTCGGGCTCGGTATCAGATCCACAAGTAGATTGGGCAACGCTAGATGAGCACAAGAGCAAATACAAGGCGCAGTACGTCGGGCTGGTAGCGCCAAATCCATCGGGATCCAGACTAACCGAGCGTGCCGGGAAATTTCAGGTCACCGTAATCTCAGTTGATCAACTAGGAGGGCTTTGCTTGCAGCATTCGAAGACCCCACTTGGACTTGATGAATACAGGTTGTTGTTTGAATCGGGGGGAATTGTAGATACCCAGCAAGTAGCTGAGCGGGCTGAGGATTTCACGCGTATTATGGAATTGACGTCGGCACTTTGCCGAGTTATACGTAAAAGGTCTGAGACCTATGGCCGTCTATATGCACGTGACTTACACCTTTCTCTTGATGGTAAGCCCGTTGCTGAGGGTACGACTCAGGCCGAGATCCAACAACTACTTGACGTACTGTCCAGCCCCTTGCTTCGAGTGCTTGACGGTTCGGCCGAAAAAGGATACCTGGTAACGTCTAGCCCTGACATCTCTAAAATGCGCATAAATATCTTAGCCAATCACCTTGCAGAATCGGACCATGATGATAGCGATGGACTATGATAATATTGCAGACGAAAGTCCGACATACTCAGATGACTCGTGTAAGATCCACATCATGCACTACACTAAATCGAGTTCCAATGTGTGAACGGTCTGCGTACCGGGAGGATAAAACATTTAAGAGTACTGCCTACTGTGGTAAATTAACCGAGGCGACTAATTCGGCAGAAAATCGCGTTTTCAGCGACTCCTATTTAATTAGAGCCGTCAATGTTTTCGAGACAATTGGGGGACAACTTTCTGGCTTGGCCGAGAGCTCGTTTTCAGTAGATCGACCTTTCACATGGCTGACTGTTTTGAGCAGAACTATCAACGATTCAGTGAGCTTTTGACCTCGGATATTACAATCCGCATTTACCCTCGTGTCCCGGGACTTATTGGTAGATAATGTGAGCAAGCCCAACGCTGTAGTCCCTAACTTTGATGTCCTGAACGCCCAACGAGAGAAAATTTTTGACGCTGCCCAACGCCACGGAGCATTCAATATTCGCGTCTTCGGTTCTGTGGCCCGCGGAGATGCCCAAGAGGCAAGTGACATGGATTTTCTCGTCGACTTTGAAACGGGCCGTTCCCTCTTCGACCTAGTTCATCTTGTCGACGAACTAGAAACTATACTTGGAGTTCATGTCGACGTGGTTACGCCAGAAGAGTTACGACCGAGAAATCGGGATCAAATCATGGCAGAGTCGAGGCCACTTTGAGCAACGACAAGGAAAGACTGTCGGACATAGTTGAATTGATCGACAGAATATTTTGGCATAGACCCCATAGCATCGAGGAGCTGTTCAACGACGAGGCACTAGAAGGAGCCCTGTTGCGATGGATAGCGATTATTGGTGAGGCCGCCCCGAAGGTCTCGGTGACTACAACCCAGCAACACCCCGAGGTTTCATGGAGCGACATTGCGGGAATACGAAATCGCCTAATTCACGGTTATCCGACCGTCAACCTCTCCCTTGTATGGCCGTGATCGATCAAAACCTGGCGACACTTCGAACTCAGGTTGTAGAGATTCTGGAGCAACTAATTTGACCGATCCCAAGGCCCTGGTAGCCAAGCTCTGGAACTACTGCAATATCCTGCGAGACGACGGCCTCTCCTACGGTGACTACCTGGAACAACTCACCTACCTGCTTTTTTTGAAGATGGCCGATGAGCAGACTAAACCACCATTCAACCGCGAGGCGGTCGTGCCATACAGTCTGGATTGGCAGTCCTTGCTGGACCGAGACGGCACGGAACTTGAAGCCCAGTACATCCACATCCTCAACGCACTCGGCAGGAATCCAGGGATGCTCGGGGTGATATTCCGCAAGGCCCAAAATCGTATTCAAGACCCGGCCAAACTGCGTCGCCTCATCGTGGAACTCATCGATCAAGAGCAATGGATGATCCTAGATGCCGACGTGAAGGGTGACGCGTATGAGGGACTGCTCCAGAAGAATGCCGAGGACACGAAATCGGGAGCCGGACAATACTTCACCCCTCGGCCTCTAATTCAGGCAATCGTCGAGGTAATGCGACCTAGTGCTGGTATGAAGATCTGCGATCCGGCCTGTGGAACTGGCGGATTCCTCCTGGCCGCCCACGACTACGTCGCCCGGACGAGCCCACTTCTAGACCCCGACCAGAAAAAGCATCTACGATTCAACGCGTTGCACGGATGGGAGATTGTCGACAACACCGCCCGGCTGTGCGCAATGAACTTGCTTCTCCACGGGATCGGCTCGGCCGACACCGACAGCCCAATTCATGTGGACGACGCCCTCAAGGCCGATCCAGGCGACCGCTTCGACATGGTTCTCACCAATCCACCCTTTGGGAAGAAGTCCTCGGTTACAGTCGTCAGCTCC
>DAIDHF010000009.1:0-60160 GCA_027452005.1 Acidimicrobiales bacterium | reverse complement strand
GGACCTGACCATTCTCCGGGACGATTTCTGGGCGACTACCTCCAATAAGCAGCTCAACTTCCTCCAGCACGTCAATACGATCACCAAGATCGGAGGTAAGGTCGCACTTGTCGTTCCCGACAATGTGCTCTTTGAAGGTGGACCTGGCGAGACAGTTCGTCGCAAGCTGCTCCATGAATGCGACGTCCACACTCTGCTCCGGTTGCCCACTGGGATGTTCTACGCAAAGGGAGTCAAGGTCAACGTCCTATTCTTCGACCGAAAACCCGCCTCCGAGACCCCCTGGACGAAGGATCTCTGGGTCTACGACCTGCGGACCAACCAACACTTCACCTTGAAGGAACACCCGCTGCGATACGAGCACCTGGCAGAGTTCGTATCAGTGTTCTCCCCCACTGGGCAATCGAAGAGAGCGGAGTCCGAGCGATTCCATCGGTTCTCGATTGATGAATTGCTGGCCCGTGACAAGGCAAGCCTTGACATCTTCTGGCTGCGCGATGAATCGCTGGAGGATGCGAACAATCTTCCCGCTCCTGATGTGATTGCTGCCGAGATAATCGAGGATCTGGAGGCGGCGCTAACTGAGTTTGCTGAGATTGCCACATCTCTTGGACATCCCGTTGGAAGATGACTAACTGGACTCAATTGACCCAAGCAACACCGGCTTATTGGACTGATTGTAGATGTTCGTTGACCGCTTCTGCGGGAGTCTTCCATCCGAGCGCTTTTCTGGGTCGGTCGCTGAGCGTTGAAGTCAACGGACTGTAATTTACATGCCGACCTGGGTTAGACTGGGTCGATATGAACAGCCTAGAGAACTCCAGCAATTGGATAGACCGGGACTCCCAGGTGGTCTGGCACGGGTTCACCCAGATGGGGTCTTATGGTGAAAACAACCCGGTTATAGCCGCTAGAGGTGAGGGACGTTACATCTTTGACACCCACGGGAACAAGTATCTCGATGCCATCTCATCAATGTGGGTAATTACAATAGGGCATGCTGTCGATGAACTCAACAGGGCCCTCATTGATCAGGCGGGCAAGATCTCTCATGCCACGATGCTTGGTAACGGGTGTGACCGTACTATTGAGCTGGCCGAGATCTTGGCCGAGTTAGTCCCGATGGATAGCCCTAGGTTTTTGTTCGCCTCAGACGGAGCGAGTGCGGTTGAACAGGCCATAAAGATTGCCTTTCAGTACTGGAAGAACCTCTCGATTGGTGGCCACGAGAGCTTCGTGGCACTAAGGGGTGCCTACCACGGTGACACCCTCGGGGCCATGTCGGTCGGCGATGATGGGTTTTACTCTGGCATCTTTGCACCACTTCGCTTCCCCACGGTTCACTGTAGCGATCTCTATGAGATGGCCGACTATGTGTTGGCAAACTCCGACTCCTTGGCAGGGGCAATTATAGAGCCCTTGGTTCAAGCTGCTAGTGGGGTACTACTCAACGATGCCCTGGGTGTAATGTCTTTGGCCAGCGCCTGTAAGAAGACCGGTGTTCCACTCATAGTTGACGAGATTGCCACCGGGTTTGGGAGAACAGGATCCATGTTTGCCAGCCAAGAGGCCGGAATTAGACCAGACATCATGTGCCTGGGCAAGGCCTTGACGGGGGGTTACCTGCCCATGTCGGCAACAGTCGTGTCGGAAGAGATTGCTCAGGCCTTTATCGGGCCTGACCTTTCAAACAAGACCCTCTATCACGGTCATACTTTTGGGGGAAACGCTCTGGCAAGTGCCCTGGCAATTGAACACCTAAAGTTACTAGACACCTTAGATGTGTTGGCAAACGTCAAAGAGAGGTCTATTCAGTTATACGACAGCCTCGAAGTCATGTCCCGCCAACGGCCCATTGTCGCCCAAGTTAGGTCCCGAGGCCTATTTGGAGGGATTGAGCTTGACTGTGACCTTGCAGGAGATAGCCTCCTGGCTCGAAAGGTCTGCGCAAAAGCCGTCGAGTACGGGGTTATGCTGCGATCAATTGGCCCGACAGTCACGACGGTCCCAATCCTTACATCAACTCCAGAGGAGATAGACAGGATCGTGTGGACAATCGGCGAGTGCATCGACCAACTATCTAGTTGATCCTGGCATATTGCGACTTAGAGCGCGATAAGCACCTGGTTCCCCCCGGTCATCCCGAGGACCATAAGAGGCTTGAAGCCTTGTCGAGAGCACTAGCCAGACCCGAGATCGCTGAGTGTCTCATAGACCGAGACACAATTGGAGATAGTTGGCGAAAAGCAAGCCTTGAAGACCTGGAACTCGTACATACAAGTTCTTACGTCACCTCTCTATCTAAGAGTTCGGCCAGCACCTTGAGGAGACTAGATCCTGATACCTATATAAGTCCGGAGAGCTTTGAAACGGCCCTATACGCGTGTGGGGCCGGCCTGAGCGCAATTGACCTCCTAGAATCTGGCCTTGGCACGTTCGGATTTGTGGGAATGAGACCCCCGGGACATCACGCCAGACCATCGCAAGCAATGGGATTTTGTCTAATCAATAACGTCGCCGTAGCGGCCCGATATCTGGCCAAAAAACGACGGCGGGTAGCCATTGTCGATTGGGACGTTCATCACGGTAACGGGACCCAGGAGATCTTCTGGGACGACCCTTTTGTGTTATACGTGTCCGTGCACCAGTCCCCCTTGTACCCTTTTACCGGTCTGGCTCATGAGACCGGAAGCGGCCAAGCAACCGGGTTGACCGTCAACATCCCCCTCCCAGCCCAGTCCACCGGGCAGCGAGTTCGACAGGCCCTTGAAGAGATCGCCCAACCGCAAATTGAAGCCTTCCATCCGGACTGGATATTGGTTTCTAGCGGGTTCGACGCCCACCGCTCAGACCCTTTAGCCTCGATGTGCTTGACTTCGGGAGACTACTTTGACATGACCCGGTGGGTTGCGACCCTAGCGCCACAGAGTGGAAGAACTATCTTTTTCCTCGAAGGAGGATACGACCTTCATGCCCTTCAACAGTCTGTCGAGGCATGCCTATCGGCACTTTCGGAAGGCTCTCTACGTCCAGAACCACCCAGTTCAGGGGGTCCGGGACTTGTGGAGATTACTCGATGCAAGGAGATCTGGGGCCTATAGTGGGCGTACGTCTTCCGGGCGCGTACTCACTTGCTCAAACCTCTAGACTCAATGACTACTCTGGCCGACAACTTGGGGGCGAAACTTACCGATCAAACTTGCCAGGGACTTTGAGGACATATAAATCAGTGCCCCAGTTCCCCCGACAAAGAATCCGATAGGCCAGTTTGTGAGGTAAGAAAGGGCAATTGCCGACCAGAGTGTAATCAGAGCAAGGCTCACCGCCAGAACCAAGGCTACTGACGTACTTGAAGACAACTGTCTCGCGCTCGCCGCCGGGGCCACCAAGAGAGAGAATATGAGCAGTGCTCCGACCACTGGGACGGCAATAGTGCAGACCAGGGCGACCAACAACAGTAGGGAGATCTCGACCAAGTTGTCTTTTACACCCCTGGCCTGGGCTAATTCGGGTGATATTGAAGACAACACGAGCGGCCTATATAAGAAAAGTACTCCAACTATTGCTATAAGGGCGATTACTGCAACCTGAAAAATCTCATTGGAGCTAACTCCGAGAATCTGTCCAAACAACAGGGAATATACCGCCGACTCATACTGACGGCTCCAACTCAAAAATAACGCTCCAAGTCCCAACATTGTAACAGTTGAAAGGGCAATGGCGACGTCTTGTCTACCTCGCCGAGATAGAAACGAGATTGCTAGTGCACTCAAGATTGAAAACAGACCGAGTCCGACAAAAGAACTTGCTCCCACTAGTGTCGAAGCTGCCCCCCCTGCAAAACTTGCATTAGGGATTGCGTGTGCAGCAAAGCTTTGCGACCTCATCACCACAAATGTCCCTATAACTCCGGCCAAAATGGCAATTATCGTGCCGGACTCCCACGCATTCAAGATGATCGGAGCAAACATTACCTGAGCCCGTTTCTAGTGGGGAAAAAGGACATCAGAGTTTGACGGCCTCTTCAGACATACTCCCAATAGCGACATGTCGGCGAGGTCTAACTAGCCACCCGTGGAAACCAGGCAAGACTAGGTAGGTCAAAAATATAATTGCCACCACGAAAAAACTAACCGGCCAACTCCCCCGGTGAGGAGCCCAGTAGTAGCTGTCATAGGAGAAAATAACACCCAGCCAGACCGAAACCAACGAGATGGCCGAGGCATAAATATAGCTTTTCTTGGGGGAACTTGAAACCAGTAATGCTGCCCCGGCTGGGCCAATCAACAAGGCCGTGGACAAGATCGTTCCAATAGCAACACTCGAAAGGGCAACCGTAACCCCAACGGCGACAAGTAGGACAAAATCAAGCATTCTTACTTTTACTCCCCTAGTTTGAGCCAAGTCACGACTAATAGTGCAAAAAGTAACCGGATGAGCCAAGAGCAAGGTGATTGCGACGGTAGAGACACCTAGTACTGCGACAAGAGGAGTGAGGTAGTTGCTCGGACTAAATAACGATCCAAATAGGACCGTGACCGCTATTCCACTTGATGTTATATCTGTTGAGTCAAGATAGAACAACAGGGCAGATAGCCCGAGTGCGGCCCCCAGAACTATACCGGTTGACACGTCTTTTGAGCGCGATCTTGAACTCCCGGTTACTTCCATTGCACCTCCACCAACGGCACCAACAAGAAAAAAACCAACCATCGGATTAATTGAGAGTAAATAGGACGCCGATCCTCCTATCGTGGCAATATCACCGAGTGCGTGCCCCGCAAAAGACTGCCCTCTTATGACGACCAGGATTCCAACTACCGCGGCCGAGATAGCGACGAAGCTACCGACAATAAGGGCATGCTTCACCGGCGCGCTCGATATGAGACCGGGCTCTAGTATTACCGAGCCAAGAAAATTCATTAGTGGTCATCTCTCCAATTGAGTAAACAACCCAAAGCACTAATCATGGCTAATTTCACGTGTGGCGTAGCTCTATTGAGACCCAAGGTGATCAATCTCTCCGGGCTGGTCAGCCATGACAACAATTCGGCCATTTAGATCAAAAACATTTATTGGGTAACCATATAGGCCGCTGAGTACTTCATGGGTTATAACTTCCTTAGTTCTTCCACTAGCTACCCGTCCATTTGCTAGGTAGATGACCTTGTCCATGAATGGTAGCAATGTGTTCATCTCATGAGCCGATATCAAGATTCCAACCCCCAACTTTTTCGAGATATTTGACAAGACACCAACTATTTCTGACTCGCTCTTGATATCCAGATTGGCAAGCGGTTCATCCAGGATGAGAATCTTAGGGCGGCTCACGAGCGCATGGGCTATAGTCGCCCTTTGTAGCTCTCCCCCCGAAAGCGTTCCAAGACGCTGGGTAGCAAGGCCGTCAATGTCGAGGAGGGCCAGTACTTCCTCGACCCGGTTCTGGCTTTCCCTCGATCGCTTTGGAAGTCCAAGCCTGTGTCCATCCACCCCTAGGAACACGAAGTCGAAAACTCTAACCGGAATATTCGGGTCAACAGATAGTTTTTGGGGGACATATCCAAAAATTGAGCTTCGTTTTTGAGAGGTACTTTGGGCAATGGACAGTTGACCCGAGTTAGGCGTGATTAGCCCCAATATAGTTCGAAGTAGTGTGGTCTTTCCTGCCCCATTTGTCCCGATCAGTCCCACAAATTCGCCTTCAGCAAGGTTGAAGGAGATCGAATTTAGAACATCTCTACCTCCAAGTTTCACCGTGATATTTTTTAGCTCGATTAGCCATTGAGGGCTTTGAAAATCTGTCATAGGTGCTCGGTTGAGACTCCCCTGGATAAAGCCTCATAAATTGCTTTAGTTTCTGCCACCATCCAACTTTGAAAGTTGAATTTTCCCAGGGGCATGATCTCATATACTCCAACTACCGGAATGTGGTTGGTTTTGGCAAGGGACTGGAGCGAACTGGTAATAGAGTCAGTAACCTGTTCGTTGTACACAAGTGCCTTGACCTGGTGTTGGGTTAGAAGCCTTTCCACGCTTGACAGATCTTGAGGTGATGGATCGGTTCCGTTCATGATGGCCTCTTGGAATGACATCGGGGTCCGGTTGTCTAGGTGGGCAGCCTCTAGAAGGTAGTCGGCAACTGGCTCGGTTGTGGCAACTTGTGCTCCAGAAAACTTGGTAGACAACTGATCAATTATAGAATTCCAATTTCCAAGTGACTTCAAAAAAGTATTTAGGTGGCTTTGGAAGTACTGACTATATTTTGGATCTAGGGACACGAGTGACGTGGTTATCTTCCTCGCCAGAGCAACCATTGCAGATGGGTCATACCACAGGTGCGGATTAGGCGTTGAGTTTGGTAAACCCAAGACCGCCTGAACCTGAATTATTTTGCGAGTAGCCGACGCAACAGCGCTCTCCATTTTGTTGGCAAAAGAGTCATATCCGAGACCATTTTGTACGACCAATGAAGCACTCGCGATCTCTTGGGCAATTGCTGGGTTGGCCTCGAAGCTGTGCGGGTCACTATTTGGATTATTGATAATCGAGGACACCTTCACATAGTTACCTCCTAGCTGGCCAATAATATTGGCGTACTGACTTTCAACGCCTACCGCTCGGATTATGCCTTCGCCCGTGGTCCGGCCTCCAAGGGAGTGTTTTGAGGGCCCATGACCACAGCTGGCTAGAGTTACAGCCAGGACGACTACCGCTACCACCAGCCCTCTTGTTGACTTTGTTAGACGCAATGCCATATAATGAGAATAGGTCTCATTCTTATTTATTGCAAGTTAGAGATCTGATAGGTGAAAGGCTGCGCGAAAATTTGAAATCATCTCTATCTGAGCTTCACGAGCTGGTCGCTCGGTCGCTCGGCGATTACGGTCAGAGATACACTACTAATCGAAGGCTACTTGTTGAGATCTTGGCGGCCGCAACAAAGCCACTTGGGATAAGCGAGATTACCGTTTCTGGTTTAGGCAGCGATCGGAACCTGCCAGTCTCAAGTACCTACCGAAACCTGGCCATTCTCGAGGAGTGTGGGGTTTTGAGAAAACTGGCTGGCCCAAATGAACAGGTCCGCTACGAGCTGAGTGAGGAGCTGACCGGGATCCATCATCACCACTTAGTTTGTTATGGGTGCGGACGTGTTGACGACTTCAGTCTGGGTTACAAACTTGAAAAAGCCATTGGGGATGCCGTCAGGGCAATCTCCCATGAGTACAACTTTCAAGTTACCGAACACCGGGTGGACTTTGTGGGACGATGTATTGTATGTGTTGGCTAGGCCAACCTAGATAAGAGGTACCTCTCGGCATTTGAAATGTAAGTCTCAATGAGATCGGGTCGATTGCGAACTGTGAAATTCAGGTGGTGGAGTCCGACCAGAGCGGACAACCCAGCAAGTTCGTCGGTGGAGACTACCTGCGAGAGGACACTTGAGACATACTCACAGGCCTCTGTCGAAACTTCATTGCCTCGATGCACGTGTGACCAGAACTCCAAGTTGACCAAGTCGTAACGGTTGTCACCCCATATAGCTGCCTCCCAGTCGACTACTGCCGAGAGCTTACCATTTTCAAATAGAGCGTTTCGGTGACTCGCGTCCCAATGGACCCCGTCAGTTTCCCTGAATGAGACCCCTCCTAACAAATTAGCCACCCCGGAAAGCCTGTCTAACAGTTTTTTAGGCCTCCCTCCAAAGAGCACGATGTCGCGGTGATCACACCAGATATCACTGTTTCCCTCAGACAAGGCCTCAATTAGGGATTCAGTAAAGTTGGCAGGGCCTAAATAGATATCCCTTGAACGCTCGATAGTACCTAGAAGTTGTTTCATCTCTTCAAGAGAAACACACGATGATGTCGTCCCTAAAACGATGTCTTGTAAGCTATAGACAACTGGCCCGACCTTTCCTACTGACATTCCACCAGGAACTGGAACTCCATGCTTACGTGCCAGATTTCCCACCTCTACTCCCCGGCGAACCTTTTCTTCGGCCTCAAGAGGGAATACCTTCAAGGCCAGCCTGGAACCTGAATTGCTCTCAACCTCAATCACCCCGGTTGCCCCAGACTGTGACAGGACACCCACCAGAGCATACTCACATGAATCAATTACGAGCTGTTGATAGCTAGATGTTAGAGCGCGGTTAGCCGCTGATGAGATATCTCCGACCAGTTTGGCAATCAACATGGAGTTGGTCGAAACAAGCTCTTTTAATTGGGCTATTTCATCTTTTAGTTGGCCGACTTCAGTCAGAACATCTTGGCTCGAGGGCTTTTCTGAGCTTTGGTCGGGGCTGTCGTTGTGATTTTTGACTGACAAACTCTCTATTTTACCTGACTGGTAGTTGAACTTGAAACGGTCGGAGGTGGACTTGGAGTTGTAGGTTGAGGGATTGGCACCGACACCGGACTCGTTGCCGTCGTGGGAACTAGCGTTGAGGTGGTAAGAACCGGCAGGGCTTGCGGGGCAACACTAGTTGTCGTGGTCACGGTTACCACTGGTCGAGTTGACGGTACACCTGGTTGCCCAGTTACCAAAGTTGCTTGGCCGGGCTGAGAAGAACTTGAGCTAGTACTAGATTGAGGTGGAGATACAACAACGGCCTGCCAAACCCCGCCTAGGTTATTCCCATATGCGCGTCTTGGTGAAGGATCACCGCTGAATTCATAGAGCGGAAAGCCGTCGTATGTAAGCTGAACATGGCCTTTATTGGACAAGATCGTTGAGAGGACACCTGAGATACCTCTAGCAAGACCGTAGCGTTTTCCCGCATTGACCCTTAGCGGGGGCCAGATAGTTGCGCACGTGCCCGTACACCGAGAGATCCCGGGGCTGTCTAAGGCGTACTTGTACAAGGTCATCCCTGAAGGGGTTGCCAAGACACTACCTAGTGGTGGAACCTGCTGGGAGGTAAGCCTATAAATCTGCCTTTTGGAGCTTGGCCCCCCAGATACTCTCGATGGTCGAGTTGTCGAACAATGAGAACAAAGAAACACCAGCGCGAGCGCTACAAACATTCTTTTGTAATCCACTGGCTAAAATATATTCGCGCTCAAGTGTCTAGATTGGAGGCCTATCGACTAATCTTCAGCTAGCAGTTTCTCCACAATTGATATGAGCGCTCCGTCAAGAGGCTCAACTTGAGGTCTAAGTCGTGCAACCACCTCTCCTGACCGTCCGATCGCGAACTTCTCAAAGTTCCACTTTACGTCACCGCCATCACCGTCGGCATCGGGTACCTTGGTCAATTCTTGATATAATGGGTGACGCCCGTCCCCGTTCACCTCGATCTTCTCGAACATCGGGAACGTTACTCCGTAAGTAGCCGAGCAAAACTCCTGAATTTCCTCCGCAGTTCCAGGCTCTTGCCCCATGAATTGGTTACACGGAAATCCAAGAACACTAAATCCCTGGCTAGAATAAGTCTTGTGAAGTTGTTCGAGTCCTTCATACTGCGGCGTGAGTCCACACTTGGAGGCCACGTTTACCACTAGCAACCCCTGACCCTTGAACTCGGCTAAATTACCGGGAGATCCATCTAGCCGTTGAATTTGGTAGTCATAAATGCTCATCGGGAAAGATTATACCCAAATCGCCAAAAACCAAACGCGATTACATTAATTTTCTGGTCCTTGAATGCTTGGCCAATTACTGGTGTAAGTCTCACGCTAAAATTGACTAGCACGACAATGCTCTTGAGGCGACGATCGCGTATTTATCCAAAAAGTCGATCACAAGCTCGGCAATTTGATCAGGCTGGCTGGCCGGGGAGGGCTCGAACCTCCAACCTCCTGATCCAAAGTCAGGCGTTCTGCCAATTGAACTACCGGCCAAGGTAACTTATGGGATTCTAGCCTTCTTAGTCTCAGCAACTTGAATTTGCCAGCCAGTAGCCCAAGATAGCGATTTTATCGCCAAATGGAAATACTGGGCGGTTTTAGACTAACCTGCCTAGTCAACATGGGTTCACTAATCAAGAAGCGCCGTAAGCGGATGCGCAAAAAAAAGCACAAGAAGATGCTCAAGGCAACCCGCTGGAAGAGACGAGCTTCTGGTAAGTAAGGGGTGGGGTTGACCTGGCGAAGGTCAACATGACACCTTGACTCAAGTACTCCGCGACGAGAGTCCCAGTTTGTTGCTTGAGAGCATCAAACTCTTCCTTGCTAAATAGTTCGACAAACCACGTTGATCCACTTCCTGCCAGAACGGGCTGTTGATGGGTAAGAACCCCTAGCTCTTCTTGCCAGTGGCCCAATCTGGGTTCCACGTTGAGTGCAGCTATTTCCAGGTCGTTTAGGTTTCCGGAATCTGGAGCCCTCAAGTCGTCATAGGACCGGTATACGTCTTTGGTAGATACCCCAAAAGGCGGAGTGAGTAAGACAAAGTATCTGTCAAAATAGGCGAGGGGCTCTAGGATGTCTCCAATACCAGACACTCTGGCCCTACCCCCTGCAAGGCAAAATGGTACGTCCGCCCCGAGTTCAAGTGCGATCTCTGGTTCAAAAACTCTCGCCCAACGAAGTATTGCGGCCGCGTCCGCCGAACCCCCTCCAAGACCTGCCCCTGGTGGAATATTCTTTTCTAGCCTCACCCGGGCAGACTTTCCCACCAAATTTAGGGCCCGAGCCACGAGGTTGGAGCCGTCGCTTACCACATCCATCTGTTCATTAGATCTGTCCTGGCGCTCGGAGCGGGGATACTTGCAAACGATTTCCAGTCCCGTTCCCGGAGCAATATCCAAACGATCGGCTAAATCTAGTGAGATCATTTCTGAGTCGATCAGGTGATAGCCATCCGAGCGCGTACCCGTGATCTTTAGGGACACGGTCAGCTTCGCCCGGGCAAGTTCAACAGTGGGATCCATGGCTTTGACCACTATAGCTTTTTGATCTTCAACCCGATAACCTAAGTCAGTGACCGTCCTAATATATAGAGTTGGCCAGCCTGACCCAGTCCTCAAGACTCAACTCCTCCGGACGACGAGCCGGGTCAATCTGAGCGGCTTGAAATTCTGCCGTACCGACGAGCCCAGCTAGGGAGTTACTGAGCATCTTCCTTCTCGTAGCAAAGCCGTGCTCGACGAGTTCGAACAACTGCCTCGAGGTTGCCCGTTGGAGGGCAACCGGTGGCACTTTGTGTCGCGAGATCTCTATTAGGGTTGATTGAACGTTAGGCTTTGGGTAGAACACATCAGGGGGCAGGTTATAGACAGCCTTGGCATTCCCGTAATAGGCCACCTTTAGCGATACAGCCCCAATCGATTTAGATAAATTCAATCTATTCTTTTGAGATATTACCGGAGACGTGAGCGCGCACAGTCTCTGGGCGACCTCATTTTGGACAAGAACCACGAGACGAGCAACTTCCGGGACTCTTTCGAGAATGCCTATGATTAGTGGGGTAGCAATGTTATAGGGAAGATTGGACACACAGGTCCAGCTACAATAAGCCTCATCTGGGTCACTGACTGTAACCCTCATCGGGTCTGGATGCAAAAGGCTATTTAGCTCGGTCCAGTCGTATTTCATGGCATCCTGGCTTTTCAAGACTACTTTGCCTGGGTCGAAAGGTTGAGCACCCTCCACCAATAACTGGGCCTCACTAATTATGCCTCGCGCAACCTGAAACAGGGTGCGATCCTTTTCCAGGCTCACAACTCGTGCCCCCCGTCGGGCTAAGGCCATGGTGAGGCTGGCAAGTCCAGTCCCAATCTCTACCACGTAGTCGCCCACACCCACCTTAGCCAAATTTACGATCTTCTCTAACGCATTGGAGTCAACCAGGAAGTTCTGACCGAGTGCCAAAGACGGGGTCGCGTTGTAGGAATTGAGCAACTCGACCACCTGGGACTTGGACAGCATTAGAAAGTATGTGCCCTTTTAGACCGGTGAGATTGAAAACGCGCGACACGTATTCTCAAAGGTAATTTGGGCCAGATCCTTTGGATCTAACCCTCTGAGATTGGCCACAAACTCCCCCACTCGAGCAACATTGCGAGGACTGTTGGGTTTTCCCCTATAGGGCGTTGGAGCCAAAAACGGCGAATCTGTTTCAAGTAAGAGTTTATCTAGTGGGACAATTCTCGCTGCTTGTTGAACGTCTTGTGACTTTGGGAAGGTTACTATACCCGAAAGCGATATCCAGGCTCCAAGATCCAGACATCTCTTGGCCTCATCTGGTCCGCCGGTAAAGCAGTGTATGACAACCCGATCGGGCCTACCTTCTTGTCCAAGAATCTCAAGAGTATCATCCCAGGCATCCCTCGTGTGGACTACCAGGGTTAGATCGAGGTCTCTCGCGTAACCAACTTGTCTCAGGAAAGACTCCTTTTGAAGATTCCGGGGCGAATGCTCGTAGTAGTAATCCAGTCCGGTCTCGCCCAACCCGACTAACTTTTCCCGAGTCGCCCGTTCAAGGGAGTTGACTAGGGGAATGATCCATTCGTCGTTAGATTTGGCCTCGTGGGGATGTAGCCCCACGCTGGCCCAAACCTGATCGTGTGTCGTGGCTATGTCGAGAGCTTGCATTGAAGTTTCATGGTCGGTTCCCACACAGACAACTTGAACAACTCCCTCGTTGTAGGCCTCATCGAGAGAGACTTGTACACTATCGCTATCCGATAAATACTGGTCTTGAAGATGGCAGTGACTGTCGAACCACATGGTAGTAATCTCCTAGTATACTTGGAAGATGTCAAATTTATCCCATCCAATATTTGCTCGGTTCTGGAAGCTGTGTTCCCCTGTGGCCGACCGGGCCGGAAGTGCCGATCATAGGAGAGAACTTCTAGAGCACGTTCATGGAAACGTGGTTGAAATCGGAGCTGGATTGGGTTCGAATTTCAAGTTCTACCCAGACCAGGTTGATCATATAAAAGCTCTTGAGCCTGAGCCCTATCTGGCTGCGAAGGCTGAGCAGGAAGCAGACAGAATTAGGAATTCGAAAGGGCTGTCAATTGAGGTCCTAAGGGGCGATTCCAATAGTCTACCGATAGACAATGGTTGGGCAGACGTGGTTGTATTTTCCTTAGTCTTGTGTTCAATTGCCAATCCTATTGCTGCCCTGGCCGAGGCACGTCGGGTACTCAAGCCATCTGGATTTCTTACAGTATATGAGCATGTACGCTCAGAGGCTCCCAAAGAGGCGGCCAGGCAAGATTTTGCTAATAGATTGTGGCCAAGACTACTTGGAGGTTGCAACTGCAACCGCAATACCCCACAAGTTATTGCCGATTGTGGATTTGATGTAACCAGCGAACGTAGATTTCGCTTCAAGGCGGCCAAGTTTTGGATCCCCGTCGAACCTCATGTCATCTTAGAGGCCCACCTTCGAGGCTAGTAGGACATAAGCCAACCTAATGTCCTACCTAAGATGTATCATGTCAAGATGGCCCACTACGGCAACCTTCATATTCAAGATGGTCAAATCGGTATGGCTGACCGCAAGTTAGGTATAATCCTTACCGGAGGCACCATTGGAGCTCAAGGGGACGAAAACGACGTCCTACGAGTTTCTTCGTTACCTGAGCGGCGAATTGTCTCATCCATTTCTAGTGCCACAGTTGAAGTTCCGCTACGGAAACTATCTGAGGACTTTACCCCGGGTGACTGGTTGACTATAGCCCGGTCGGTGAAATCTCTTGCTGATTCTCAAGAGTTAGATGCGGTAGTAATCCTCCATGGAACTGACACGTTGGCATATAGTTCAGCAGGGTTGTCCTTCTTGCTAGCCGATCTACCGATACCCGTTGTTCTCACCGGGGCTAATAGGCCCCTTTCTGAGCCAGACTCGGACGCTGCTACCAATTACTTTGATGCCGTTACTGCAGCCCTGGGGCTACCGGAAGGTGTTTACGTTTCATTCTCCGGAACGTTGAACAAACCCAGTCTTATTCATCTAGGTACACGCGTTAGAAAGCAAAGGGCCGGAGGTCAAGCCTTCCAATCCATTGGCCTGGAGCCGCTAGCCAGAGTTACCGAAGGCAAGCTAAGTCATTTCAGGCCAATCCCGCCGAGACAACCCCTAAAAACCACAAACCTTTCAATCGACGAGAGCGTGTTATTTGTAAAGTTGTACCCCGGGTGCCCGTTGAGAGATTTTAGTGAACTGGTAGCGCTCCATTCAAAGCGGGTCGTGGTAATTGAATTGTACCCGTCTCAGACTGGACCCGGAAGCTCTTCAGATTTCTCGCTTGCGGCCTTCACCACTAGATGTATTGAATCGGGAGCGATCGTAGTTGGAACTATCGGGGAAGGAGTACAGAGAATTCAAGCGACGTACGAGTCCACAGTTGAATTTCGCGAGGCCGGAGGCATACTTTTACCGTCAATTCTGCCCGAGGTGGCTGTGGTAAAGGTTATGTGGGCACTCGGTCAGACCGATAACTTCGACGAGTTTAAGGAGATTCTTTTTAGAAATATCGCTGGTGAATTGGTTGACCGAAACTCCAGATCCTAAGCAACCTTCCTCGCGGGAGTTCTCACGGCCTGAAGCGTGGGCAATTGTAGGTGGAGTGGCAATTCCAATAGTGGCCTATTTCGTACTTCCAGCGATTCCAAGTTCTCACCGGACAGTGGCGGGGCTGAGTTTTGGTGCGGTATTTTTCATTCTTGCTATCGCTTTTCTTCTGAGGAAGTTTGCGAATCTTCATGAAGATATCTCTGATCAATACATTCTTATCAATAAGATTCTCCCTAGTGTAACAAGTGATCCAATAAGTGGAATAATGCACAAGGGTGCGATTCGTAACGTGTCTCTTAGGGTGGCGACAATTCACACAATCTTCGACAAGTTGGTAAGTAACATTCCAGAAAATAACCGGATTGAGTCCCTGAAAGAAGTTGGACTTTATATTGGACACGACTGGGGACGAGATTTCGTAAATGAATGCAGACGGGTACATGCCGCACTGAATACTCTGGACAAGAAACTAGCACTCTGGTCTGAGTATGATGCTACAGCAGGGCTTGGTAAATTTGAATTCACAATCGCAACTGATGGACATGGAATAGTTACACTAAACTCCGGGTTCTTGTCGGATTTTGATGCTGTTGCGCCCTTAGATTATTTCTTTGAAGGTTATCTAGAGGGTACCCTTGAAGAAATACTTTCTACTTCCCTAGTGGTTAATCTAAATTCCCCTTCAACCAGCCGACATGAACAGAGTACTTTTCGAGTTTATCCCAAGGTGTAAATATTTATGTCCTCCAACCAAATATCGAGAACTTCTACAAGAGCGACCTAGGCAGATAATAAGAGGAGTCGACTCTAAGACGTATGCAGGCTGGCTATTTTTTTCGAGGAAACAGAGGGGACCTTCGGGTAACTTGAATCCCCCCACAATATCCTCCCCATTTCAGGTCTTGAGGTATTTGGGCACTTCCAGGACTTCCCTCAAGTCCAATAGCATCCCATAGAACCTGGCAGGCCCCCGGCATGGCCGGACTTGCCAAGATCGCGACAATCCGGAGAATTTCCAAGGCATCGCCCATTACAAGATCCAGTTGTGGGCCTGACTGCATCTTCCAGGGTTCGGTCGCCTCGAGAGAAGCGTTAGCCAACTGAATTAGCTTCCAGGTAGCTTCTAGGCCCTCGCTTGGGGAGTTCCGCCCCCAGGCCTCAATGACGACCCCTAGGTGGGACTCAACCTCGCCCTTCAGGTTCGAGCTGGGGTTTGGAGCCGGGCCGACTCCCCCACACCCTTTCTCGATAACCGTGGCAACCCTAGACAGGAGATTGCCAAAATTATTTGCCAGGTCCGAGTTGTACCGCTGGGTCATTGCTTCATAGGTAAAGTCCCCGTCTGGTCCCAACGGGTTATCCCGCAGCAGATGGTAGCGTAACCCGTCGACCCCGAACTCGTCGGCCAGGTCTCCCGGGAAGATCTGATTGAGCCTTGACTTGGCCATCTTTTCACCCCCAACCAAGAGCCAGCCATGCACCTGGAGATGCCCAGGTGGATCAATTCCGGCCGCCATACACATGGCTGGCCAGTACACCCCGTGAAACCGAAGGATATCCTTGCCGAGCAAGTGGTGAACGGCGGGCCACCATGACTCCCAACGCCCATCCTCCTGCCCGTATCCAAGAGCCGTTAGGTAGTTGACCAGGGCATCTGTCCATACGTAAACCACATGGGCCCGATCCCAGGGAATCTCTACCCCCCAAGACACGGACTTCTTGTTCCGGGAGATCGAAAAATCCTCTAGCCCCCCTCGAATAAATCCCAGGGCCTCATTAAGCTTCGACTGGGGTCTAATGACCTGGGGATTTGCCGTGTAAAAGTCCAGCAAAGCCTCTTGGAAGGCACTTAGCTTGAAAAAATAGTTCTCCTCTCGGAGTACTTCAGCTGGTCTTTTGTGAATTGGGCAGAGACTTCCGGCCTCCAGCTCGCCCTCTCCATAGTAGGCCTCGCAGCCCACGCAGTAGAGGCCCTCGTACTCCCCGACATATATGTAGCCCCGATCTCGTATACGCTCTAGGAAAGTCTTAACAGCCAAATGATGCCTTTTCTCTGTAGTGCGTATAAAGTCGTCATTTGAGATGTTGAGACGCTTCCAGGTTTCGGAAAACCTGGCTGAAGTGGTGTCAGTCCACTCCTGCGGAGTGCAGTTGTGCTCCTGGGCAGACCTGGCAACTTTCAGCCCGTGTTCGTCGGTGCCTGTAAGGAAAAATACCTCGTCTCCTATGAGACGGTGCCATCGGGCAAGTGCGTCGGCGTTTACCGCCGTATATGCGTGACCGATGTGGGGGACATCGTTTACATAAAAGATGGGTGTGGTCAGATAATAGAGTGGCACGGTAACTAAGGTTAGCGACGGTTGCAGGAGGTAGCTAAATGAGCCCGGTGAGGGGTGTAGTCCGAAAAATAGATCATCTGGGAAGAATTGTAATCCCAGTTGAGATCAGACGAGTATTCGGGATCGTTCCCGGTGACGATCTAGATATAGCCCTGTCGGCAGACGGGGCTGGCATCACCGTGACTAAGGTCGAAAATAACTGCGTTATCTGTGCAAGTTCTGAGGGGCTAGTTGACTTCAAAGGTCGCCTGGTTTGCTTTACTTGTCGACGCGGGCTGGTCTCAACTCTTCCGGTAACCTCCGGTCAGGGTCCAGGGAGCCAGCCAGCTCCTGCCCACAATCAGACCGTCGGGATGCCGGCAGGTGCTTCAGCCGGAGGACCTCCACCGAGTTCGTCACAAAATATCGGCTAAAAATAGCCACCAAAGCCGGACTCCCAGTTTTCGGGTACCATATCGGTAACCGGAACTGGAGGACCCAAATGGCTAATGGATCAAGAGATGTCGCATTGAGGCTGGGGTGAACACAAGGGTGATCACTCGGCAAGCTGTCAAGATCTTGGTAGTCGCGACCTTGTCTTCTATGTTCACCCAATCCCTGGCGGAAGCCTCGCCGGGTGTTCCTCTTAGACCCCCTTCACCCCAAAAGGTACATAGCGTGGTAGCCAAGGTGCGGCCCCATCAAGCCAGCCTGGGTTGGCAACAAGGACAGCAGGCCCTCAGTCTCAGCGCTATAAACTGTGACTCCCAGAGCTTTTGCATTGGCCTTGGAAGCCAGGTAGGTAACTCAGCAAGTGTTGTGGCCAATAATCAGGGGCCCGGTGGATCTTGGCACGTGGTCAACTCAGATCTGGCCGATACAATCAATGCAATAACTTGCCCAACCCCCACTACCTGTGTGGGCGTGGGTTTCAACTCCAACACCCTCCAGGGCGCTGCTCTTTACTCAAGTGACAATGGAGCCAGCTGGCAAATGGGCGACCTGCCTGTAGCCTCGACTCCCTCCTCATCCCCGTCAGGCCAGGCCACTTTGGCCTCCAGCTTTCTACGCGACGTGTCGTGTACATCGTCGTCGGCTTGTTGGGCAATAGGAAACGCCCCATACGGCCAGATTGGAGGAGTCGTTTTGTACTCGTCTGACTCAGGAGTAACTTGGTCAGTAATTCAGGACAACTTTGCTTCATTCTTGACCTCAATATCCTGTGTAGGACAGGCCTTTTGCGCTACGGTTGGGGCTGGTAACGTCTATTGGTCCTCCTCGGCCAATCTTACTAGTATGTCAAGTTCTCCGTGGTCGACAGAGGTATTTTCAGCCACAAGTACCGCCCAGAAAATATCTTGTCCAACTGCGGGAACCTGTTTTATTTTGGCCGGAGGTGGTCAAAGTGGATCGGAAGTCTTTAGTTCGTCTAACTTGTCGGCTTATGCAATAACAGCAACTCTTCCAAGCTCTGCTTACATGAGCATGTCGTGTCCATCGATTCAAGAGTGTTTTGTGGTTGGACAGTCCCCGGTGAGTTCATATGAACCCCCCTCCTCAACTATTGCCCAAACAACCAATGCAGGTCTTAGTTGGACCTCTGCCACAAGTCCAGTTCAAGACGGGCTTTCCTCTGTGTCGTGCACCTCACCACAAGACTGTTACGCAACTAGTTCGTACTCTGGCACTGTACCGTCGGTAATTTCCACCACAGACGCCGGGTTGATCTGGAACATTATCTCCAACGATCCTGCAACCGATATTAGCTCAATGGCATTTACGAGCATGACTTGTCCAAGTTCTCAAGACTGTTTCGCCATTGCAAACGACACTTACGTGGGATACTCCATTTTGACCTCAACGGATGGAGGAACTAGCTGGAACTTGTCAGTAACAACTGGCTCAAACTCAAGTCTGAGTGACATTACCTGTTTTGGATCGCAAGATTGTTGGGCGGTCGGGTCAGGGCTTGGGAGCGATTACTTTGGATTCACTCTAATTGTTACCACGAATGGAGGAGATACCTGGACTAACATACCAACCCCTCCGTCAATAGCTAACGCAAATTCAATATCGTGCGTTAGCACAACTACATGTCTAGTCGTTGGATCAGTAGTCGGTGAAACAACAGATGGAGGGAGCAACTGGACGGTCCAGAATGATCAAATAAGCGACAATAGTGCTGGTTCGCTACTTTGCGTTCAAGCTTCCACAAATTGCTGGATTTCGGGCGGCAATCAACTCTTGTTTAGCTCGGACCTAGGCGCGAGTTGGTACGTACAGTCCCTCCCGAGTCAGGATTTAGGAATTCAGTCTACGTCGATGACTTGCTTTTCGTCCACAAACTGCCTCTTGGTTGGATCTGGGTATTTTAGCGCCTTAGTCACGCTCCAGACGTCTAACGCAGGATCCACTTGGACAACGGTATCCAATGATATGGTGCCCGGTCTGGGTATATTCAATATGTCGTCACTTAGCTGTCCTGATACCCTTCACTGTTGGGCTATTGGAACGGCTGGTAATTGGGGAAAAGTGATCTTGACTAGCCAAGATGGGGGCGCAAGCTGGGAACCCGAGTTGTTTGAGAACTATTCGATCAATGCCCTGTCGTGCTCAACAGACCAAGACTGCGTGGCCGTCGGAGGCGCATCGGGGTACGGTAATGGGGGAATTTTGCTGACTACTACTAACGGCGGCTTTGAAGGGGCTCCGACAATCTCTACTCTAAGCCAGACCTCTGGAACCGATAACGTCCAGAACCGAATCGGAATAAATGGAACGAATTTGAGTTCTATCAAGTCAGTTTCAATTCAAGGTAGCTCTAAATTACTTCCGTTCACTATTTACTCAGACTCTGAGATCTCCGTAACAATTCCTCCAACTTTTAGCCTGTCAACTCAAAACGAGACCATCTCGGTTACCAGTTACCAGGGGACGACAGTGAGCGCACCTGAGACTTACACGGCAGTCAAACCAACCCCCCTTACTTCCGGAGACGGGTTTTGGCTACTTTCTTATGGTGATAGCGTTTCTGGAGTCGGGTCGGCCCCCTATTTAGGAGATCCGACTAACTTTGTCGGCCCGAACAACTCGATACCACAAAACTTTGGTTCCGTTGGAATCGCTGGAAGTCCAGATGGAGACGGCTACTGGGTTGTCTCAAATACTGGTGCCGTAGAGAACTTTGGAACAGCTAAGTTCTGGGGCGACCTACCTACTATTTACGACAAGGTAACAGACATTGTCGCGATCCAGGCCACGAGTGACGGGAAGGGATACTACCTATTTGGTGCCGATGGTGGAGTATTTGCCTTTGGGGATGCTAAATTCCTAGGCTCGGCTACACCAATGGCCTTTTGGTTTGGCGGTGTGGTTGGAGCTCAGATAACCAACGACAACAAGGGATACTGGCTGGTTACCTCGACGGGCCAGGTGTTCAACTTTGGTGATGCAAGATATTTCGGATCCAGCGCGTGTACAGGGTGCCGTCCACTTCAAGAGACGTCACCGGTGGTTTCCCTTACCGCCACATCTGACGATAAAGGGTACTGGATCTTATTTCAAGATGGAGACGTTGGCACACATGGCGACGCTACCGACTACTCGCAGATCTCCCCGAACCAAAGCTACGCACACTTTATCGGGTTGATTTCAACACCCGATTCAAAAGGTTACTGGCTTTTATTCGTCGGGGGTATCTTCCAGCCCTATGGAGATGCCCAGTACTTGCAGTCCTACAATTATGGCAACGTTATCTCAGCCTCATCGTAGTTGAACCCGTGCGCCTTCGTGGCCTGATTTCCTTCAACAACAATCACGAACTCCCCCTTTGCGTTGTCAGGACCAAAGGGATCTAACTCCCCTAAGGTTCCCCGCCAAGTGGTCTCGTGCAATTTGGAGATCTCCTTAGCAATAAAGACGCGCCGAGTAGATCCTAAAGCTTCATGAAGGCTAGAAATAGTCCTCGTAATGCGATACGGGGACTCAAAAACAATCGTTGGACGCTCGTCTTGATCTATCTCTTTTAGTCGCCGTAGCCTGGTTGATTTCTTGGTTGGAAGAAATCCCTCAAAGCAGAACCGAAAGCACGCAAATCCGCTCATTGCCAGGGCAGTAACTGACGCCGAGGGACCTGGAATAGCAGTTACCTCAATTTCCTGATCATGTGCAGCATCAATTAGCCTGAATCCCGGATCTGAGATGGTCGGGGTTCCGGCGTCACAGACCAGGGCAACATCGAGACCTTCTCTCAGACTTTGAATAAGCGTGTTTGTTCGAGCAATCTCGTTGTGCTCATGAAATGACACCATTCGGTCTGAGCTACCCAATTGAAAGGCGGATATGAGCTTTCGGGTTCGTCTTGTATCCTCGCAGGCAATTACGTCGACAACACTCAGGATCTCACGGGCCCGGTCTGACATGTCACCCAGGTTCCCGATGGGGGTCGCTACAATATACAACCTTCCCGATCCTTGAATGGCCTCACTGCCTGACTTCAAGGACGTCTCCAACTCTTATGCCCCACTTCTCGACAGAGCCGGCCTGGCTCTCAATCACACAGGCCGACCGTAGCCTCAAGAGCCCAAACCGATTGGGCTTCATGGAAATCTGGTCGATTATTTCCATGGAGTTGTTGCAAAACACAACATCTATTGGAAATTTTACCCCGAAGGTATGGACACCCTTGCAAGGTCTGATCATGAACGCACCGTGAAGTGAAGTCCTGCCAATTAGACCCATACCTCGGTCTTTCCTGGTTCGGGCGATCTCTAATGAGGCCAACACTTGGTCGCCGCACACCAACCAGGCACTCTGTTTTTCTGGGCTCAGACCGGTGCTCATGAATCCTCCAGGACTTGTAAGATCCAATACTAGACGTTAAAGCGAATCTCCATCACGTCACCGTCGGCTACCTCATAGTCTTTACCCTCGACTCGCAACTTTCCTGCCGCCTTAGCCTTGGTCCACGATCCCACCTCTAAGAGTTCATCCCAGGCAATCACCTCGGCCCTAATAAACCCACGCTGGAGGTCACTGTGAATTACCCCAGCACACTCAGGAGCCCGGGCCCCTTTACGATACGTCCAGGCCCTAGATTCCTTGTCGCCGGTGGTAAAGAATGTCTGGCGTCCCACGCAGTCGAGGGTTTGACGGGCCAGCCGGGGCAAGACACCTTCACCGAGACCCAGGCCATCTAAAACCTCAGCTCTCTCGGTCGAGGCGAGCTGAGAGACCTCGGCCTCTAGTTGTACGCAGACCGGGATCACACTCGAGGTAGCCCCGAGGGCCTCGCCCACCTGGCTGACCTGTGCGTTTAGATCACTCGACCCGATCTGGTCGTCAGAGATGTTGATAACCGCTATTGTGGCCTTGGTAGTTAGCAAGAATAAGTCCTTTAGGACGGTCAAGTCTAAGTGGCTATCATCAGACACCTTGTATAGAGGGGTCCCTTGAGACAGGTAACTGGCTGCGCGTTCATATACCTCGATCTCTTTTCCCAGGGACCGGTCTGACTTTGCTGCCCGTCTCTTCTTGTCCAGCTGGCTGTCTAGGGTGATACTGTCGGCCACGACCAGCTCCAGTTCTAGCTCACCAAGGGCCTCTAAGGGGTTGCTTTCCCCTACAATCTCCGGATTCTCAAAGGCCCGGAGAACAAAACATATAGCATCTACCTCTCGAATCTGAGCCAAGAACCGATTTCCAAGGCCTTCCCCGGTCGAGGAGCCAGCAACCAGGGCCGCGATATCGACTAGCTCTACCGTCGAGTACACGGTCTTCTTGGACGCCGACATCTCTGAGAGCCGATCCAGGCGTGAGTCAGGTACGCTCGCCGAGCCCACCTGGGTCTCGGTGGTTGAAAACGGGTGAGGTCCAACAGTAACGTCCATCCCGGTAAGGGCGTTGAATAGGGACGACTTTCCCGAGTTAGGCAGTCCAACTAGACCAAGCTTCTCTAATGCCACCCCTAGAGGGTACCTGAACTATCTCGCAACCCCCAAGTCTGGAACTCTTGGCCCAGACATCTCCCAAGGATGGGCCATTCGGAGAATTGGTGTTCATTGGCGGGACTTTTCATACTAACCTTTTGGTGTGCTCGACCACGTAATTATCGACCTGATAGCTGCAATTCGATCGGCCTTTGAAGAGGCCCTCCTAGAGCGTCAGGCCATTGAAGAAAGATTCCAGGTAGACGTGTTCTTAGGGGACCTGTCGTGGGAGACCTCCTACAGCCTGCCCGGAGAGGGATCACCACCTCGAATCAGGGCCGACGTGACCTTGGACTGGCCGACCTGGAGTCAATCTACGTACCGGTCGTGGTCAATTGGAGAGACTCCCGAGGAGATTCCCGAGGCCATATTGGAGATCTCGTTGCGTATTCAGTCTCTTACCGGACCCGTTGAGCCCGACATAATCTTCTCAACCCTCTCAGAAGTACCCCCGCCTATCGGTACTGACACTCTTGAAAAAACCGGGCTCACGCTAGAGCAGTCATTCTCTCAAGGCCGTGACCAGCCGGACCAGATATTTTCAAGGACCGCGATTGAGATAACCTACGAAGGATCCTTTCACCTAACCGATGAGGTTCTCTCGGACTTGAGTAATCTCGATAGAAAGTTTTTCCCCTTGGGACGCTGGATCGCCTCTACGCTGGTAAGACTCGGTGATTTGACGCTACCTTTCGATACAAATGAAGAGAGCGAGCTCGACTAACCAGACTCACCCCAGTAAGGATCCCGGCCCAAAAATGCCACCAAGCGAGCCATTGGGCTTGCACTCGGGTCGGTGAGTACCTCTGGGGCAAGTGACTTCTCTGGCGGCTGAAGCCGCCAGCTTCTTTTCAAGCCGCGGTAGCGACCAGACGGGCCAGTCCAGCCCGGAGGATGTTGCGTGCGGCATTTACGTCGGCGTGGGTTTCCTCTCCACACTTGTGACATCGGAACACCGCTTGGCTGACGCGGTTGGAGGCGCCGACGTGCCCGCAGTTGGAACACATCGTACTCGTGTGCCGGGGGTCCACGAAGATCACTTGTCGTCCAGCTTCTTCCGCTTTGGCGACGAGGATGTTCGCGAACTGTGCCCAGCCCGCGTCGGATATAGATCGGTTCAGGCCACTCTTGGCGGCTGCCCCGTTGGGGAGGAAGACTCCGGGGCATTTGGGATCGGGGACGGCCTTGGCTCTGCGTACCATGTTGGTGACCCTGAGGTCCTCAACGCAGATCACGTCGTGGCCAGCGACGAGTTGTCTGGCTGTCTTGTGGTGGAAGTCTCTCCGGCAATTGGCGACCTTTCGGTGACGGGAGGCAACGGTCTCGCGGGCTGCCCGGCGGTTGGCCGAGCCAGGCTTTTTTCGGGCAAGGACCCGCTGGGAGGTGGCAAGTCTGTCGGCCGCTCTTCGTGCCCATCGGGGGTTGTCGACGTGTTGTCGATCGGAAGTGGTGAGAAAGCTCACGATTCCCAGATCAATGCCCACTGCCTTGTCAGTCGGTGCCAGGGGTTGGACCGGGACCTGGTCAGCGGAGAGCACCATATACCACCTGCGACCTTCTCGCTTGACCGAGATCGTCTTGACCCGCCCGGCAACACTGCGGTGGGTTGTTACCTTTACATGTCCAACTCCCTGGAGGTAGACACGGGAAACCTCCGGCTTCCACTTGGCGCCGTCGCCGTCTTTGGGCCACTCAACACTGTTGAAACGGTGGGAGGCTTTGAATCTCGGGTAGCCGGGGATCTCGCCATACCTCACCCGGCGGAAGAAGGCGTCAAAAGCCTTGTTGAGGCGGCGCAAGGTGGCCTGTTGGGAGGAGAAAGACCACTTGGCGACGTCGGGCCGGAGTGTTCGGATCTCGGAGAGTTGCGCAGACTGAGCGTTGTAGGAAATGCCGACCTGACAGAGTTTCCACGCGTCTCTGCGTTCTTGGAGGGCCGCATTGTAGAGCTCGCGGTGGGAATCGAGATACTTCTCAAGTGCGACATGCTGTCTGGCCGTCGGGCGCAGAGGGAACTTGTAGGAACGTCTCACGCAGCCTCGTCCCAGTGGTGCTCGATGTATCTGCGTACAGTCGATTCCGACACGTACCCGACGGACGCTGCAAAATACGACTTCGACCACAACACTGGCTTGCGACCAAGCCAGGGGAACTCCGCTCGTAACGCCTGCGAGGTCCGTCCCTTGAATGGCCGGACTACCTCAGCCGGGGAGTCGGTGGCCCGAACCCGCACAAAGATGTGTAGGTGGTCGGCCATAACCTCGCTGGCGACTATCTCCCAGCCGTGGTCGTCTGCGATCTTCACGAGTAGCCCGTTCAATCGTGCAGCGACCCGCCCTCCAATTATTCTCCGGCGGTATTTCGGACACCACACCACGTGTAGGCCGAGAGATGTGACTCCTCCGCAGGAGCGACGAAACCGGGCAGTAGACATTGCTCAATCACTATACGGGAGAGCTGTGACATCCGACCGAGATGTCGGGCTTACGGCCCGAGCCCCGATTCCCCTGACGGGTCAAGCCGTCAGTCCCCTCGGGGCGGATTGATGGAAGCATAAAGCGCGCTCCAGGCGCCCGCACGTTTCTCAACTTTCCCAATCGAAAAACGACTCCCTTTTCATACTGCTTTACAATGGTTGCTCCAAAAAATGCCATAGTTCCTCCTTTTTTTTCTTAGTAAGTCCAAGCTAGAACCTGGAACTTGAGAGACATTTTTGCTTAGTTATCACTGGGCCCTTCAATTGTGGTTGCCTGTAGGGACCTTGACCGTTTAGCCTTCCAGACAACAATGAGGCCAACGACTCCAACCACGAGTGCCACGAACAGGTAAACAGAGAACTTGTTGATGAAATGGTATATTGTATTGATATGGGTGCCGGAACTGTAGCCCACTGTTACCCACAGGCCGACCCATAAGGCCGCTCCGAGCGCGTTGAAAAACAGAAACTTTATCCAGGCCATCTCGGTGATTCCGGCAACAATCCCGTTCGCCTGGCGAAGTCCTTCAATAAATCTAGCAACCACTACTATCTTGCCGCCTTGGCGCGTAAAAAAACCCTCGGCTTTTTCCATTCGATCTTGGGTTAAAAACACATACCTACCCCACCTCAAAATGGCTTCTCGCCCGACTAACCTACCTATGAGATATCCGATATTGTCACCTAGTACAGCTGCTACTAGGGCAACAATACCCACTACAACCACGTTGAGCCGACCGGCCCCGGCGTATAGGGCTGCTGCTATCAAGACGGTTTCCCCGGGAACTGGTACACCAAAATCCTCTAGACAGATAAATCCACCAACTGCCAAGTAGCCATAGTGATCCAAAACAGGAGCGATCGAGTGTAAGACTCCAGGAAGCTGGGGAGGATGGCTAATCATCTCAGCCCATACTTTAGCCGAGATTCTCGGCTAAGGGACCTAGTATTTGATTCTTCCCGGGGTATTTCTCTAGCTGATCAGGGAGTTTCGCAAAAAGTCCATCGCCGAGATTGCTGCAAGCTCCTGAACTGATATCCGGTTTCCGGGCAACATGAGCTTGCGAGATTTGGGCTTGTGATCACCTATAGCACAGGCCACAAATACGGTCCCGGGGGGCTGTTCTTCTTGGAGGTCAGGTCCGGCTACCCCAGTAAGCGCGAGCCCGATAGTACTACCAAATAGTTCTCTTACCCCCATTGCCATCTCTAGAGCACACTCATGGCTGATTACTAAGCCATTAGTCACCTTTAGGAGGTCAAATTTTGCTTGGTTATTGTAGGCTACTAGGGCCCCTTTGAGTACTCGACTAATCCCGGGGGTTCGACCCAATCTAGAGGCAACTAGCCCAGCAGTTATCGATTCCGCTATCGCCAAGGTCTCATTGCCTTTACTGAGCAGATCTAACAAGGCGTCTTCCATGCCGAAATTGTCAACCCCATATACAAGGTTGCCCAGAATCTCTCTCAGGGAACTCTCATAGGCGGATAACACACTATCAGCCTCTTGATCGGAGGAAACCCGGGCCGTTATTCTAATTCGAATCCCATCAATCCCACTTGCCAGAAATGCTAGAGTCACGTTCCCGGGATGCTGGTCCAGTTCTTCGAACACCGGGGCGATTAGCTCGGAAAGCCTTGACTCTGATACTCCCCAGATCCTAAGAGTCCTGCTAGAAATTGTCGACCGGTCTTGAACACGAAGCAAGATATCGTCAATCACACACCGATCAACCATGTCCTTCATCTCAACTGGCACTCCAGGCAGTGCATAGATCCGTTTGTTGCCAATCGGCACGATGAGCCCTGGCGCAGTTCCCAGGTCAGGTGAAATTATCTGTGAACCCCTGGGTACTTGGGCTTGCCGAAGATTGTTTGAGGGCATTTCGCGCCCTTTGGACGTAAACTTTTCTTGAATAAGTCTCTCAAGGTCCCGGTCGGAAATAAGTGGCTGGTTGGCGACCACCGAGATGGCCTCCCTGGTAATGTCATCTTGAGTTGGACCCAACCCACCGCACACAATTAGCACGTCAGATCTGGCCAGAGCACTTCGCATCGCTAGGACAATACGGTCTAGATTGTCCCCTACCTTACCCTGGAAGTAGCAGGTCAGGCCGACCTCTGAGAGTCGCTGAGAGAGCCATGTTGAGTTGGTGTCCACAATTTGTCCGAGTAGCAACTCGGTCCCGACGGCAAGTACTTCGACCTTAGTGCTCTCGCTCAACTATCGACCTGGTTCCTAAAGACGCCCCTGCGAGCCTTTGCGAAATAGTCAAGTCCACTGGCGAGGGTAATTGCTGCAGCGAACCAGACCAACAGGCCAAGAATGTGACCGTGCCCGTTCATAAACGGGGCCAGGCATAGCGTAAGGGCTATATCTTGGACCAAAGTCTTGCTCTTACCAAACTTGGTAGCCGGCACGCTAACTCCGCGCCGGGCCACCACCATCCTGTAGACGCTCACGGCTATCTCCCTAGAGCATATTAGGGCAACAGGGAGCCAGAAGACCCGGTGATCAGCTACGAGCGCAAAGAATGCTCCCAAAATGAGCACCTTGTCTGCCAAGGGATCTAGGAAGGCTCCTGACCGAGTTGTTCCCTGCCTACGGGCCACGAAGCCATCCACCCAGTCAGTCGAACCCAGTAGAATCCACAACACCAGTACACGATAGGAAGGACCCCACGAAATTATCAGGGACATCAAGATTGGGGCCACTAGTATTCTTGCCAGACTAAGAGCGTTAGCCGGAGTTGCTAAGGCGCTGGGACCAAATGCTGGTTGCCGGGGCTCTTTCTCCGACCTAACCATCCACAACTCCCATAGTTTCTAACCCGATCAAGGGTGTACGCGAAATTCCCAAAGCCAATGTGTATCCAAGTCTAGTTTGGGAACGAGGCGATTACAGTAGTTGTTATTCCCCCTCTTGGGTTCCAAAGGGTTTTAACCTGCATGCTCTGAGGTGAGAGCAGGTTAACCAAGTCGTCAAGTATCTGATTTGTGACATCTTCGTGAAAACCCCCGTGGTCTCGAAATCCCCATAGGTAAAGCTTTAGTGACTTGAGTTCAATAATTTTTGGTCCTGGTATGTACTCAATTGTCACGGTTGCGAAATCAGGTTGACCGGTAATGGGGCATACACAGGTTAACTCAGGTGTTTCACAAGTAACCCTATAGTTGCTATTTGGATGGGGGTTGTCAAGAGCTAACAGTTGCCCCTTATTATTGCTTTCCACCAGGTCAAGGTTACTTTGAGATGGCCGCGTTGCCCAAACTACCTAGTCACTTGTGAGTCGGTCTGGACTAACCCGCAGCGGTCAGCAGGAAGACTTAATATACTGGCTCTAATCCCCAAGCCTGCCACCAGGGATTCCGACTCGCGAGCAACCTGTCCAGCACGATCGACCTGACAAATAGCGATGATAGAAGGTCCGGCACCTGACCAGGTGGCGCCTAGGGCCCCTAACTCCATTAAACCGTCGATTAGCTCCTTGGACTCTGGGTAAAGCTCTTGCCTGTATGGCTGATGAATCGTGTCTTGCACACAGACAGGGTCAAAGTCCTGATGTCGGCCAAGTCCAGCAATTAGAACACCCATTCGGCCAAGATTGTCCTGGACGTCTGACAAGGGAACTCTCGCGGGCAAAACCTCCCGAGCCCGTCTCGTCGAGAGCTGAAATTCGGGCACGACAACTACAAAGCTTATATCGTCGTCTAATGGTAATCGCCTTATCACCGGTCCTCGACTAGAGGCACATGCTGTAATCAGTCCCCCAAACATTGACGCACCTACGTTTTCGAGGTGGCCTTCGTATCTAGTCGCAATTTCTAGAGGATCTTTAGCACCTGCGGCAACTGCTGCCCCTAAAGCTAGGGCAGCCGAGGATCCAAGTCCCCTGCTTGGGGGAATATCTGAAGAAACCCGCATCTTAAACTTGTCGGTTCCAAGAACTTCCCTGGCGACCTGAACGCCAAGATGCTCGTCAGGCAACTCGCCAAACTCGGCCCCTTGCCCCAAGGTCTCAAGGGAGAATGTCTCGCTCGCAACGACAGAGACCTCGGTGTAAATACACAGTGCAACCGCCAAAGTATCAAATCCAGGGCCCAGGTTAGCAGCGGATCCGGGGATTCTTACATTCATTAGGTTTCTAGTATATTCCGATCCTACTGACCAGAGTTTTCTAACATTTCATTTAGCTCATCAGGGGTCATCAGGACTGCTCGGGCCTTTGAGCCCTCCGAGGGGCCCACAATACCCTTACGCTCTAGGAGATCCATAAGCCTGCCAGCTCGGGCAAAGCCAACTCGAAGCTTTCTCTGAAGCATTGACGTAGAACCTAGTTGAGACCGCACGACAAGCTCCATGGCCGACATCAAGAGATCATCGTCGTCGGCACCACCTTCACCTTGCCCAGGACCATTTGTGGACGTGCCTTCCACTCCCTCAACGTAACTGGTTCCCCCTTGCCTCTTCCAGTGTCCAACAACTTTTCTTACCTCACCCTCACTTACCCAGGGACCTTGAACCCGCACGGCAATAGATGACGAGGCGGTAAGCATTAGCATGTCGCCCTTCCCAACCAGTCGCTCAGCACCTGGTTGATCTAGGATTACTCTACTATCTGCTAACGAAGACACCGAGAAGGCAAGCCTGGAGGGAACATTTGCCTTAATTACTCCCGTGATCACGTCAACCGAAGGTCTCTGAGTGGCGATAACCAAATGGATCCCCACAGCTCTAGCCATTTGGGCAATTCTGCAGATTGACTCTTCCACGTCCCGGGCTGCTACCATCATGAGGTCGTTGAGTTCGTCAACCACAATTACGATAAATGGCAAGATCTCATACTGGGAAACTGGTTCGTCTTGTTCTAGGAGTTCAAGGGTCTCACCGTTAGAGAGTCCCCCCTCGTCGATACCTGCCTCGGAAAACTCGGGATCTAACTCGTGCTCTAGATCTGTGAGGTCATCTTCATTTCCTTGTTCGTCATCAAGTTCAGCGACTCTGGCAATTGACTCTTGTTGATCTCTTACCAGATCATTGTATCCAGCTATGTCTCTAACCCCTACCTCGGCCAATAAGTCGTATCGACGCTCCATCTCTTTTACCGCCCAGGCCAAGGCATTTGCCGCCTTTCTTGGATCCACGACTACCTGGGTTAGCAGGTGTGGCAATCCGTTATATTGACCAAGTTCCACTCTCTTGGGATCCACCAGGATCAACCTCACCTGATCTGGGCTAGATCTCATCAAGAGAGACGTAACCAACGAATTGATGCACGACGATTTCCCGGCGCCCGTTGCCCCGGCTATAAGTACATGGGGCATCTCAGCTAAATTGGCCATGATCGCCTTGCCTGAGATGTCGCGCCCAAGCCCAATCTGAAGGGGATGCCTTGCATCAAGGGCCTCGCGTGACGACAAAATATCCCCTAAAGACACCAATTGACGATGTTGATTGGGAACCTCTACCCCAATGGCCGAGCGACCAGGGATTGGAGCGAGTATCCTGACATCTGGTGACGCCATCGCATAAGCAATATCTTTAGAAAGGTTGGTTACTTGAGATACCTTTACCCCAGGGCCTATTTCAACCTCATAGCGTGTAACGGTTGGCCCAACCGTGTAGTTGGTAACACGTGTTTCAACCCCGTGGGCAGCAAGGGCCTCTCTGAGCACCCTGGCCCCGGTTGACGCCATAGAATCGTCAGTCTTATGATTTGGGCTTCTCTCAAGTAACTTTAGAGATGGTAACCTCCAGACCCTGGCCGAAGGCGCTAGCCCCAGATCAAGCTGCTGAATTTGGGAAGGAACCCTATCAAGGACCTCGTGGTCTAAATCCTCAGGATTATTAGAGTAACTTCGGGGATCATCCAGATCGTCACTGAACTCACTAAACGAAGGTTCACCAACAATACCGGGGGTCTTGGCGTCGTCGGTGTCTTCACTTCCAATTGCCGAGTCTGGCTGACTAAACATGAACTCAGGGAAATCGTCCTCGATGCTGCTTTGTAGTTGACTGTCACCCTCGTCACTGCCCACGAGGTCAGCTCCCGATAGGTCGGTAGGTTCACCATCCAAATGGGACCCATAGTTAGATTCTGGTTGAGAATTATCTATCTTTACTAAATCACGAGCCAGGTTTGAAAAATAGCTCTTATGGTTGAAATTCGAGACAAAGAACCTAACGACTTGCCGGATCGCACCGGCAAACTCAAACACTGATACTCGCGAAGAGATCATGACCCCCACCAGCCCTAACGCCACAATCAAGATTGAAGCGCCAGCCGTTCCACATATATCATGAAGCGATGTTCCTAAGGCAGATCCTATATAGCCTCCGTCTCCGGCCAGTTTCTGAATGGAATCCGACAGCCCCGGAGAGCGAGTCTCAACATCAATTAGTCCTGATATGCAAGCTCCTAAAATGAACAGGCCACTCGCAAACACGATTGGCGAGGGCCAGTCTCTCCTCACAAGCCGTGTGCCAAAGGAGGCCTCTTGGCGTCTTGGTATATTTTGATCTGGTGACGTCCCAGTACTTTCGGATAAAACTACATCAGCCACGTGTTCGTCAAAATCAATTTCATTGCGATCATGGCCCTTTGAAAGACGACCTCTAGTGGTCAAGTAACCCGTAAAGAACCCAAAACCACTTAGAAGAAAGAGGTACAAGGGGACATAGTACCTACCCAGACCAAATAGATCTTTCAGGATTTTCGCAACGTCATTTCCTAGTGGACCCGCGTTTGAGAAGTACACCCCAAGAGAGACAATTAAAGCGACGACTCCTAGACCGAGTCCGACTAGGTCGTAGAAGATTGCAGACCTTCCAATCACTTGCCCGACGGACTTCTCAGAAGATTTCCCCTCCGTTACGCTTCGAGCTCGTCTGAACGACCTGGTCTCTTGGGCCAGATCACGGGCATTTCTTGCGTGACTAGTCGAACCAGCTCTCTGGCTAGACTTAGACGGGCTTGAGACCTCCTTGGAAGGTGTCTTAGTGGGCCTGCGTCTTGACGGACTTGTTATAGTCTTTGAACTCTTTGCTGAGTGGGCGCGCCTTTGCGCTCCTGAACTTCGTGCAGGGGTCACCTATTTAGATTAACACCTATCGGGACCAAAGTCCTGGATGCTCCGGATTGTGGTTTGACCTATATCTCCATTACCACCGGTACAATCATGGGCTTTCGCTTTGTTTTTGTCGCTACGATCTTTCCCATGGTCTGGCGCAAATGGCGGCGGATCTGGGCATAATCATTTGAACCAAACGTTGACAGGTTCGAAATTGACTCGGTAAGCTCCTGTTTTGAGTGCTCTAAGATCTCTTCCGAGTCCTCTTGGTGTATCCACCCTTTGGTAATTATCTCGGGTCCGGTTATAATCTCACCCGTCTTTGCCTCAATTCCGACCACTATTACGATAACACCCTCTTGGGCTAATACTTGGCGATCGCGAAGGACAGGGTGGGCAATTCCCCCCACGATCCCATCTACGTACAAGAAGTTTGAGCTTACCTCGCCACATATCTTTATTCCCTGGTCGTCAAGTTCAACTACGTCCCCGTCCTCGCAGACCAAGACGTCCTCATGGCTCATCCCCACGGATTCGGCCACAAGGGCGTGGTTAACTAGATGTCGATACTCACCGTGAATCGGGATGAAAAACTCGGGCTTGCACAGGGTGAGCATGGTCGCAAGTTCATCCCGTCTGGCATGTCCACTTACATGAACTTTTGCCTGATCTCCGTGGATTACCTGAGCACCCGCCCGGTATAGTCTGTCAATCACCAGGTTTACATTGAACTCGTTGCCTGGAATAGCGTGTGAAGACAGGATTACGACATCTCCAGGAACTATCTTGACCCGCTTGTGTTCACCGGCGGCCATAAGGGCAAGAGCTGACATTGGCTCACCCTGGGATCCTGTGGAGATAATACAAAGTTTCGACGGATCTAGCGAGTCAATAGAGTCTACGTCGACAAAGGCCCACTCGGGTACCGACATGAGACCTAGCTTTCTAGCCAGATTAAGATTGTTGCTCATCGAACGACCCACAATTGCAATTTTTCTCCCGGCATCAACGGCAGCATTTGAGATCTGTTCAATCCGGTGTAGGTGAGATGCAAAACAGGTAATCACTATCCGGGACTTCTTGTGCTGGGCAAATATAGACCCAAGCTCCTTGCCGACGGTTCGCTCGCTCTCAGTAAAGCCAGGCTCCTCGGCGTTGGTGGAGTCAGATAATAAGAGCCGAATTCCTTCGCTCTGGGCAATTGCTCCGATTCGCGACAGGTCGGTCTTGCGGCCGTCAATGGGAGTAAGGTCAATCTTGAAATCTCCGGTGTGGAAGATGTTCCCCTTCGGGGTCCGAATGCACAGGGCAAATCCATGAGGAACCGAGTGAGTTACCGGCACAAACTCGACGTCGAAAGGACCAATCTGTTTCCGTTGGCCATCTAGAACCTCATGGAATGACGTATTGGATTCGACCCCAAATTCGTAAATTCGACTCTGGGCTAGTCCTAGAGCAAGCTTGGACCCATATATCGGGAAGGACAGCTCTGAGAGCAAGAATGCCAAGCCTCCCATGTGGTCTTCGTGTCCATGCGTAATTACACACGCCTCTATTGAATCCCGGCGCTCGCGCAAGTATGAAAAGTCCGGGAGCACGAGATCAATTCCGGGCATATTGGCGTCGGGAAACATCAGCCCAAAGTCAACGATCAGGATCTTTCCGTCGATCTCTATGCACGTACAGTTCCTCCCAATCTCACCGAGCCCTCCGAGAAAGCCAATCGTTACGCGAGTGTTCTTCTTCAAAATTTCGTGTTCAACAATTAAACGATCGAACTTATCGAGTACTTAGATAGCTTCTGGGCGAGTTCGTGAAGAACCTCTCGGGCCCGATTTTCCAGGGCTAATTCGTCTAGACTAGACCCCAACGGTGGTCGACACCGACCTGCGGGCAACCCCAAGGTGCGCAAAAGGGCCTTGGTGGGTAGAGGATTTGGAAAATCAGGTCCTGATTCGAAATCCCAGGAATCGCCGAGTATAAAATTGAGGTTTGCCGCTTGGGCTATATCCCCAGATGCAACGGCATCAAGCATTGCAGATATTGCATCCCCTGCCCAGTGGGAAGCGACCGAGATCACCCCGATGGCCCCACAGGCAACCATGGCAAGGCACAACGAGTCATCACCGCAATATACCTGAAAGTCTTCGCCAGTCATGCCCACAATTCGCGAGATAGACCCCACGTCTTGTGATGCATCTTTGATCCCGACTATGTTGTCAACCGATGACGCCAGCTCAAGGGTTGTGGAGACCTCAATCCTTCTACCCGACCGGACCGGGATGTCATAGAGAACTACCGGGAGTTCAGTACTATTTGCCACCTTCCGGAAATGGTCTTTTAGACCGTCTTGAGATGGCCTTACATAGTACGGGGTAACTAACAAGATTGCGTCTACCCCACATTTTTCTGCTGATCGGGTAAGGTCGATTGAGTGTACCGTGTCAGCTGACCCGGTAGCCGCCACCACCGGGATTGGAACTGATGACACCACGGCCCGGTAGAGATCCTCACGCTCTTGGTCGCTAAGTAGGGATCCTTCGCCGGTCGAACCACACAGAACCAGTGAATCAGACCCGTGCTGGTGAAGCCAGTTCGCTAACTCTCCAGCCCCATTTATATCCACGTTCCCACTATCGTCAAAGGGGGTGACCATAGCGGTTACCACTCTGCCTAACGAGACCCGTGTTTTTGCCATAACCGGGCTAGCCTATCAAAAAACCCGCGAACACGCCTCCCGGGTCATGTGCTGGTTCAGGTAGTGGCTAAATATTTTCAGAAGGCTTCGCCCGGCGATACTTTACCGATCTCTCCGAACTCTAACTAGGCTGCAGCTCCAGCATTTTGGTCGGCATCTAGAGACATAGACTGATACTCTTCACCTGTATCTGCCCAGTCCTCAAATCCAATTACACCCAACTCTGTAAACTTGCCGCGTAGCCAGCCGTCGGCGGCGTCTAGCAGCCCAAGCTTCTTGCAGTTCGGCACGATCTTGGAGAATAGCATCGACTGAAATACCCCTCTCTCGGGGGCCTGCAAGACGAGGGGAAGCACTTCCTGTGGCTTTACCCCCATCCGCTCCCAGACCTCTTGTTGGAGGAACCTGTCACGCATACGAACCGCGGCCTCGAAGGCAAACTCTTGACGCTCGCGCATCTCGGCTGCACTTAGGCCCTGATAGTACTCTTGAAGGCTTAGAACTCCAAAAGCCACGTGACGGGCCTCATCAGACATCACGTACCGCAAGAGTTGTTTTAGTAGGGGCTCGGTAGTCATTTGATGCATGAACCCAAAGGCTGCAAGTGCCAGACCTTCTACCATGATCTGCATTCCCAGATATGTCATGTCCCACCTGGAGTCCCGGATAATGTCATCTAATAGCAACTCGAGATGAGCGTTTATCGGGTAATGGCCAGACAGCTTTGTGTCTAGGTACTTCGAGAAAACCTCCACGTGACGAGCCTCGTCCATTACCTGGGTTGCAGCGTAGTACTTAGCATCAATCCAAGGTACGGACTCGACAATCTTTGCTGTACACACCAACGCTCCCTGCTCCCCGTGCATAAACTGTGACAAGGTCCAGTTCTGCATCTCGACACCTAACTGAATCCACTCCTTGTCTGTCCACTTGGCAAAGGGCGTATTGGAAATATCGAAACCAGCCGCAAAACCACCCTGGTTGAAAGAGTTGGCCACTACAATGGCCTCTTGATCTACCTCAGTATCCCATGGAAGATCCGTCTGGGCGTTCCACTGAGACGTCTTGGCCTTCTCATAGAGCTTATCGAGCTTAGGCCTTGAACCCTTTTCATAGTCCCACGTGAATATGGTCTCATAGTTAGACTTTACTGCATGGAGTGCCTCGTCAGCATCACTATTTGACACGGTCAAAATTGCTTCAAGGTCATTTATCTCCTTGCGCCCGATTATCTCCTCGTTGGTTGAACTTTCAACTCCCACTTTGCCTTCTACCTTTCTTTATTTGTTACTTGTTTATCTGTCCCTGAAAAACCCTCAACCACAGCGAACCTGAACCTCATCAATGTCATATCCAATAACCTGAAAGTGAGGAGCAAAGATTGACCCCACTAGACGCTGGGCCGTATCGGTGGCATTTGAACTCCAGTCCGGCCTGGCTATTGCATAAGAGACCACAACTCGGGCGGCCCACTCGGCAAGACGATCTGCCTCAAACTTATCCAACCACCTAGACAGGTATGGCGCAAGAATCTCTCTGCATATTGCGATTAACTCTTCAAGGCGGTCAAAGGCTAGATTCCGTAACACGACCTCGGGTTCATGGGCCAACAAGAACGCTAGGATCTCATCATTTTCGAGCAACTCCCACGCCCCGGCTAGACCGGTCGCTAGTAGCTCACGTAAGGTAGTCGCCTTCTCTAGGATTGCACACAGGCTATTGAAAAATTTGCCGGTTTCAAGCTCAATGGCACTCTCGATAATTGAGTCACGCCCTTCGGGGAAAATCCGATAAAGGGTTGCCCGAGACATACCGGCCTGCCTGGCCACATCTTCTACTGTGGTCTTGGAAATTCCCCACTTGGAAAAACAAATCCGTACCGCGTTGAGTATCCTCAACTCCTGGTCAGTCCAGTTGCGCGAAGTAACATTGTCGCCACCTCGGGCCTTGGCAGGCGCTGGCTTTGTAACCAGGCCAACCGATCCACCTCCCAGGGGTCCGGTATTTTCAACGTTTTCCACCAACCAACTCATCTATATGAGACAATAAGCGTAAATATGTCTCATTGTCAATAGGCAATTCCTAATTACCTGGTGGGAAGGGGTTTCCAAGGCTCCTCTGAGTATTAGCTGAATACGATCTCGGCCCGGGTAATCCCAGATACCACCGAGGATTCACTGCGACAGGTCGGCCCTACCAGGTTGAGGGCTCTGTAACGCTCTCTCATCTCTTCGAGTAAAACCCGAGCTTCCAATCGGGCTAGCGACGAGCCCAGACAGAAATGGTTGCCAAAACCAAAGGCAACGTGAGGGTTTGGGTCCCGGTCTACTCTAAAGCCGTTAGCGGTTGGACCAAATACATCCTCGTCTCGATTGGCAGATGCAAAAACCACTATTACCGGCTCGTTGGCCCGAACCAAGTAATTGCCTACTTGAGTGTCCTTGGTTGCGGTTCTCATGAATGAGATCACCGGGGACGTCCACCTAAGTCCCTCTTCAACTGCCAGCGTAAGGAGTTCCGGATGCTCTACAACCGCTCTCCATTGGTCTTGATGCTCAGCGAAAGCTACCAGTAATCCACTCATAAGATTTCTGGTTGTCTCGTTTCCAGCTACCAGGAGTTGTATTAGGAACATAACCAACTCGGCGTCACTAAGCATGTCGCCATCTATAGATGCCGTGGATAAAATCGACAACACGTCTCCCCGGGGATTCTCCCGCCGCGCCTTGGCAGCTTCAACTAAGAAGGTTCCCATATCAATTAGTAGCTCGTGTCTCTTGTCTTCAGGAATATCACTAGCGCCTGGTACGACTGCCTCAGACCATTCATAGAAAGTCTTCCATTTCTCTTCGGGAACCCCGAGAACATGGCTAATTATCTTCAAAGGCAGTGGCACGCATAACTTCTCAACCACGTCATTTGGCTCCCCAAGTATTATCTCGTCGAGATGGGCCTTTGTGTTGTCCCTGACGAGATCCTCTAGTCCCCTAATTACAGATGGTTTGAAACCATCTATTACTAGCTTCCTATACCTGGTGTGTTCCGGGGGGTCGTTATGAAGAATTGTAGGAGGAGTATCTGGAGGGTTTGAAATCTCGCTCAACAAAATTCCCTTTTTTGTACAGAAGTTCTCATGATTGCTAGCAATGTCCGAAACGTCCTTGTGCTTTGAGGCAATCCAAAATCCCATCTGTGAATTCCAGGCCATCGGGGACTTCATTCTGAGCTTGCTAAAGAGGTCATGGGGATTACCTAGAAAGGTGGCTGGATCAAGGAAGTCCCTGGCCAGGCTAGATCCAGGCAGGCTGTCTGACGTTATAAGGTCTTGGTTTGTGGTCACGAAAGTTAGGGGCTCGAGCTAGTTTGTAATGATCCCGGTTGGTCTTGGCTTTGACTGGGCCTCGCAAAGGGCGTAATACGCGTTTAGAGTGGACATTCCGTCAGTTACCGACTCAATATTGCCGTCTGAATCTAAATTTAGATTGACCCCCTCCATCACGAAGAACGCGTCAGTGGGTTCTGTGAGATCGTCGGGAACCACCAACGTATGCACCGAACCGGCTGGCTCAAAAATATAGGTTCCAGCCTGATATCTAACCCCGTACTCCTCGTACATCCAGCATCCAGATATGGTAAGTCCGTTTACGCAACCCGTGTGGCGGTGAGTTTGAAGCCTCACCCCGGGCTGAAACCGGTTACGCACGACCCAGTGGCCCTGTGCTTGATCGACCCGGATTACCTTTAGCTCGATCCCCCCGCCACAGTCGACCCACGGAATATCGGCGTCATTTACATGCCCGACGATCATATTTCCTCCTTTTTGGTTACATCCAACTTAGTATCTGCGACCTGACCAGTTCACGCACCTGGGCGGGGTCACCAAGGTCCCAACCCCCAGGCGCGGTGATATGAGAGAGAATCATTCGGGCCACATAATCAGCACAGGCCTGCAGGGACATCTCATCGGGTAGCCTAAGGCCAGCGAGATAGGGCATTAGAAATCCCCGAATAAGCCTAAGAATTCGATCCCCCTCAAATGTGAACAACCTAATAAACACCTCGGGCTCGGTTTGGAGAACTCGCTGGAGAACCTGGTGGTTCTCGACGGCCATCTGGCCGAGAGTTATGGCTCGCTCGATAAGGGTAGGCACGTCGTCTGCCCCTGAGATGTCAGTGGCTAACCTGGCAAAAAACCTTGCCGCTTCCCAGGCAACTACAGACTGCAGAAGTTGATCTCGTCCACCGGGAAAATGTCTGTAGATTGTTGCCCGAGAAAGTCGTGACTGCTGGGCTACTTCTTCAACGGTTGTCCTCGACAGCCCGTTGCGGGAAACACACTCAAAGGTGGCCTCCATTATCTTCTCGAAGACCGAACTCTTTTGTGGGTCGACTGCGCTACTCACCTGTGTGGGGTCCACTAGGGTCTTTCTAAATACCGAGAATGCTCTCTAGACCCACTGAAAGAGGTTCCATGAGACCACTAGTTGACTTGATCGCGAGTAGTACTCCGGGCATAAATGAGACCCGATCGTAGCTGTCGTGACGGATGGTCAAGGACTCCCCGCGGGAAGAAAAGACTACCTCTTGATGGGCTATAAGTCCCGGAAGTCGGACCGAGTGAATCCTAACCCCGTTGGGTCCAGGTGCCCCTCTGGCACCTGCTATGGTCTCTTTGAACTCTTGTCCCCCGGGGATTTGCTTGTCAATGTCGCCACGCTCCATTACCGGGGTATTGGAAGCTCTATTAGATCTAGCTAGCCCGGTCATTGAACTCGCCGTCGCTATAGCCGTGCCCGATGGGGAGTCCAACTTGCGGTCGTGATGGAGTTCAATTATTTCAGCCTGATCCATCCACCGTGCTGCGATCTCTGCAAAAGTCATCATCAAGACCGCCCCCAGGGCAAAGTTTGGGATAACCAGGCACCGACCCGTTGAGGTGCCGAACTCTAGTCTAAGGGTATCAAGCTGTTCGCTAGTCAACCCAGAGGTACCGATAACTAAATTTAGGTTCCGGCGAGCACAGTACAGTGCGTTGTCGAAGGCCGCGCTAGCAACCGTGAAGTCCAGGCACACCTCAATTGCGGTAGAATCCAACTCGTCTACCGAGCCAAATATCGGTCGTAGGGAACTACTTGACGAGTCGTCCAACTTTTGTGTGGGGTCAAGGACCCCCTCAAGGCTGGTCCCGCCGAGGCGAGGGTCAACCCCACATACCAGTTCTAACCCTGGATCGTTCTCAATCGCCCTGGCCGACTCTCTCCCCATAGAACCGCCTACTCCAAAAATTGCTACTCGCATGGCTTGGCCTTCTTGAGGTTTTACCGGGCCATTCCGACTATCTCAGCGTACCCTAGCCTTTATCGCCGGTTGCGCCGACGACTCGGGCGTGACCTGGGACCGTCTGACCGTCTCTGAGAGCGCTCATCAGAATTTTCTGCCTGGGGCCCGAGGTCGCCAAACTCCTCAACTAGACCACGTTCAAACTCATCTTCAAATGACACGTACTCAGACTTGGTCGAGCTAGACCTAACCGAGTCAGAATCCGATCGGGAGCCGCTTGAACTGGTTGGACCTGAAGCACCTGAACCGTCTAGCGGTTCGACTAGTACTAGTGAGACCTTACCTGCTCCATCTATGTCGTCTACGGTTACCGCAATTTTCTGTCCGACATCTAGGACGTCTTCGGCCCTCTCTACACGCCTTCCTCCACTGCCAAGCTTGGAGATATGCAACAATCCATCTCGACCTGGGAGAATATTCACAAAGGCCCCAAACTTGGTCAAGTTGACCACGGTACCCTCATAGGTCGCCCCGATCTCGGCCGTGGGCGGATTGATAATTAGCTCAATCCTGGCCAGGGCTTCTTCAACTGCCCCGGAGTCCTTGGAACCGATTACCACCGTGCCAACCTCTCCGTCGTCGTCCACAGATATGTCGGCCCCGGTTTCTTGCTGGATCATGTTTATTACCTTGCCCTTGGGCCCGATTACCTCACCAACCTTTTCTAGCGGGATCTTTATAGAAACAATCTTGGGGGCATTTAGATTTACCTCGTCTCTTGGAGTCGATAGAGCCGTCTCCATGACGTCAAGAATCTTCAGCCGAGCCTCTCTGGCCTGCTGGAGCGCCTGGGCGAGGACCTCTGCTGGGAGTCCGTCAATCTTGGTGTCCAGTTGCAAGGCGGTTACACTGTCACGAGTACCGGCCACCTTGAAGTCCATATCCCCAAAGGCATCCTCGGCCCCTAAGATGTCGGTCAAAGTAGTGTAGATTCCTGACTCATACACAAGTCCCATTGCAATACCGGCTACGGGTGCCTTGATAGGTACCCCAGCGTCCATCAATGAGAGCGTGGAACCACACACCGAGGCCATTGAGGTAGAGCCGTTTGACGACAGGACCTCTGAAACCAACCTCAGCGTATAGGGGAACTCTTCTTCGGAGGGCACGACAGGCAGGAGGGCTCGCTCAGCTAACAACCCGTGCCCGATCTCTCGACGCTTTGGTCCCCGCATAGCCCCAGTCTCCCCGGTTGAAAACGGCGGGAAGTTGTAGTGATGCATGTAACGCTTAGAATCGTCAATCCCAATCGTGTCGAGGAGCTGATTCATCCTGGGCATCCCGAGGGTGGTTATGTTGAGAACCTGGGTATCACCACGTTGAAACAAACCAGACCCATGGGCCGTGGGAATAAGTCCTACCTCGCTCGACAAGGGCCGGATTGTGGTAGTGTCACGACCGTCGATCCGAACATTCTCGTTGACGATTCTCTCACGAACCAACCTTTTCGTAAGAGATCTGATCGCAGCTTTTATCTGCGACTCTTTCCCCTCAAACTCACCGGCCAGTTGTCCAATTATCTTGGCTTCAGCTTCGTCTAGGGCGATCTTTCTCTCTTTTTTATCGGTAATCTTGTTGGCCTCGTCAAGTGGGGCCTTGCCTACCTCAAGCACCCTGGCCATAACATCCTCTTGATAGTCCGAGAACAACGCGATGTTTTCGATCGGCGGTTTTGCAGCCTTGGCGGCCAACTTTCGTTGGAGTTCAATAGACTCTCGAATCCACTTCTTGGAGGCCTCAAGCCCCTGAGCTATAACCTCTTCTGTGACCTTTGGTGCCCCGTTCTCGTAGAAGTCCCATGCTCTCTCGGTACCCCCTGCTTCAACCATCATGATTGCTATATCGCTGTCGGGGTCATCTGAAAGTGCTCGTCCTGCGACAACCAACTCAAAAGTTGACTCATCGCCAGCCTGGTAGCTCGGATGTGCAACCCAGGTACCATCTGTTGAGTATGCAACTCTTACCGCCCCGATCGGACCATCAAATGGAATTCCGGAGATCATTAGCGCGGCTGAGGCACAGTTTATAGCCAGTACGTCGTGTGGATTTTCTTGGTCAGCCCCAAGAATAGTTCCCACGATATGCACCTCGTTCCTAAATCCATCGGGGAACGATGGTCTAAGAGGCCGATCTATCAACCGACAGGTCAAGATTGCCTGGTCGGTCGCTCTCCCCTCTCTTCTGAAAAATGACCCAGGAATCTTTCCGGCGGCATACATGCGTTCTTCTATATCTACAGTAAGGGGGAAAAAATCTATTCCCTCACGCACCGACCGCGAACAGGTCGCCGTCACCAAGACCATCGTGTCACCCAGTCTCCCAACAACTGCTCCGTCAGCTTGAAAAGCCAACTTTCCAGCTTCGAAGCTCAGAGTGAGCTCGGTATCACTTACCTGACCAGAAACTGTTGCTACTTCCATTATTTCTCCTCACTTATTTTGGTGGCCCTCATGGAAGTCCACACCGTTTTGTGCAAAAGTTCGCACCACAATCTCGACCGTCATCAGGAATAGGGGCAGGTCTCCAAAGTATTTAGAGCGTGTCACCCACCAATTGCGGGCAACTTGAACGTGTCCAACCTACTTTAGAAAACTAGCCCGAGAACTCCCGTGCTTGAAGGTCCTCTTGAGAGTTACTTCTACCTTCGGATTCCAAGGCGGGAGATGATTGTCCGATACCTCTCTACGTCATTATCTTTCACGTAATCGAGAAGTCGGCGACGCTTGCCAATAAGCTTCATCAGTCCCCTTCGCGTGTGATGATCAGCCTTATGCACCCGCAGATGCTCGGTCAAATGCGAAATCCGGGCACTCAAAAGTGCAATCTGAACCTCAGGCGAACCTGTATCAGACCCGTGTAGCTGGTACTCGGCGACAATTGCCGTCTTGTCTACTGTTTCTGTCGTTGTCATCTTTTCCTTGTTACCTGGACAAGATAATAGCAAACTACCACGGGAGAACCGAAATCAAACCCCCTGCCAACGAATTATCCCAGTAAAATCCTAGGCAATTTCTTCCAATCCAAGATGGCCTTTGGCTAACTTTACGTCGTCCTCTATTGCCTTTACTAGCTCTTCGGTAGAGTCAAAGCGCCTTTGATCTCGCAACTTGCCGCTAAAGGCTACCCGAATCGATCTCTCGTAGATATCCTGGTCGAATCCGAGCAAGTGGGCCTCAAGTAATGAACTGGGTTGCCTGTCGTAGTAGGTGGGGCGCTTACCTAGTGAGATCACGGTCGGCCAAGTCTTGCCGTCCAGGTCAGACCAGCCATAATATACCCCATCCCCGGGAAGGATGAGGTCCGGGGCTACTTGCAGGTTAGCCGTGGGATAGCCCAGTTGCGACCTCCCAACGCCGTCCCCATGGACAACTCGTCCGGGCAAGAAAAAATCTCTTCCCAACAGTAGGTTGGCCAGCTCTACATGACCCTCAGCCAAAAGCCCACGGATCCTTGTCGATGAGATGGCCTGGGTTGCAATTGCCGGCTCTGTTATTCCACGTGACCGGGCAGGAATTAGCTCGATCGCCTCTAGTTCAAACCCATAGTGCCCTCCGAGAGTGCCGAGGAACTCCAGATTGCCCTGCCGATCTTTCCCAAAATGAAAATCACTACCGACAACAATAATCTTGGCACGGAGTCGCTCAACTAGTTCACCGATCACGAAGTCATTTGGAGATTGATCTGCACGATGCTGATCAAATTGAATTATATAAACTAAATCCACACCAGTTGACTTGATTAGCTCAATCTTGGAATCTAGATCCGTGATTAGCTTTGGGGCACTAGCAGGTCTAACAATCGTGGCAGGATGTTTATCGAAGGTCACAACCACACTGTCTAGGCCCATTGCCTGGGCCCTTGATCTCAACTCGGTAATCAGTGCACGATGTCCCACGTGAAGACCATCAAAGGCCCCGATGGTAAGGGCGCTTGGGTTGAGCCCAACTGGAATTTGGTCGTTCGAGTAAATTACAGTCATGGCGCGACTAATTAAGAATAACCTCGGGAACCTCATGAGTATCGGTAGATCGATAAACTCCTAGAAGATTCCCGGCCGAACCAACTACTGCATAAGGCCCGGGCCTGTAATTGGGCAGCCGCTCAAGCGTCCCTGGCGATAATCGAACCCCATTTAGTATCTCAACCTCAATCTCCGCGTCGACTTGGACTTGATCGAGTACGCAAGAAACCAAGTTCACTGGACGCAAGTTGTCTTGGGCTACCTTGGTAACGTCTATTGCCTGGTCAACATCCAAACACCCAACCTTGGTTCGCCTAAGATCTCTCAAGTGGGACTCAAATCCGACAACCCGACCCAGGTCGTGCGCTAACGACCGGACAAATGTCCCCGCTGAACAGGTCACGGCAATTGGCAGGGAGGCCACATTGAAGGTTCTCCCGTCTATTTCCACGCTTTCATGGCTCAAGGGACCATCAAGTTCAAATCTGTCAACCCGCACCCTGACCGGTTGGCGCTCGATTTCAATTCCTTGTCTGGCAAGCGTGTAGAGCTTTGTACCGTTTATCTTTTTTGCAGATACCATGGGCGGGATCTGATCAATGTCCCCTATAAAACGCGCGATACCGTGCTTGATTGTTTCTATTGATAGCCCCTCGATTGAACCCGAACAATTAGGACGACCCAAGTTGTCAAGGGTATCAGTGGAAACCCCAAAGACCACCCTCCCGGTGTACTCTTTAGTCGAATTGGAAAAGTATCTGAGCAATCGGGTCGCCCTTCCGATTCCGACAATCAAAAGCCCGCTAGCACCTGGGTCGAGGGTTCCCGCATGCCCAACTCGCTTGGTTTTCAACGTTGAACGAATCTTGGCCACGACATCATGAGATGTCCAGCCAGGAGCCTTGTCGATAAGATAAAACCCTTCTAACGTGCTAGCCACTGTCGGTATCTGACCTAGAAATTTGCCTAAGAGCTCTCTCGACTATCTCCCCGTTGACAATAGCCGGGTCAAGCTCAAAAGATAGTTGGGGAGTCCTTTTCATCCTTACAGTTCTTGCAAGTGTCGACTGAAGTCTCTGTCGGTAACCCCCGAGAAGCTCACGACCGTGTTCGTCCAAATCGGCCAGGTAAACTTTTGCACGGGTAAGATCGGGGTCACACTCTACCGCCGTAACGGTGATTAGTGGCAGGTCCCCGTCTTGGTCACATATTCGCTCTAACTCTAGCGCTATGGCATGTCTAAGGGTTTCATTGACTCGCGCCATCCGTGAATAAGGTCGACCAGGTTGACGCAACTTTCTAGCTCCTGGCTATTTCACGTTCTTCGTAAGTCTCAATGAGATCACCGTCTTTGAGGTCCTGAAAATCTGACAACCCGATGCCGCACTCAAATCCGCCTTGAACCTCTCGGACGTCTTCTTTGAACCGTCGCAATGACGAGACGGTCCCCTTCCAGATGATAACTCCGTCTCGCAAGAATCGAACCTTTGAGCCCCTCGTGATCGTTCCAGTCCTGACATAACAGCCAGCAACTGGACCTATTCGGGGGATTCTAAATACCTCTCTTACCTCGGCTTCGCCGGTAACTACCTCTTCGTACTCGGGCTTGAGCATACCGACGAGAGCTGCCTCAATGTCTTCAAGGACCTTGTAGACGACCTCGTAGGTTCTAATCTCAACCTTCTGAACTTCAGCGGCTTCTCTGGAACGGCGGTCGGGACGAACGTTGAACCCTATTATTGTAGATCCAGATGCTGATGCTAGAGCCACGTCGTTTTCAGTAATCGCTCCAACTGCTCGATGGACAAAGGAGATCTTTACTTCCTCTCGCTCGAGCTTTTTCAAAGAGTCTGTAAGGGCCTCCATCGACCCGTGAACGTCTGATTTCAAGATAATGTTCAAGGTGGCCAACTCACCACGGCTAACCTGCTCAAAGAGATCTTCAAGCTTGGTCGCCCTGACCTGGGAAGATATTGGCGAGTGTCCTTTGGCCCTAATTCGTTGCTCTCTAGATTCAGCTATCGCCCGGGCAGTCGTCTGGTCGGTGACAACCCGGAACTCGTCACCGGCGCTTGGTACGCTTGACAGTCCCAACACAACTACTGGATCACTTGGATTAGAAATCTTCAGGTTTGAACCGTCATCACCAACCAAAGCTTTGACCCGGCCCCAAGCCGGACCGGCAACGACGATGTCACCCATCTTGAGTTGGCCACGCTGGACGATTACGGTCGCCACGGGACCGCGCCCTACATCTAGATTGGCCTCTAAGACCACTCCCCTAGCTGGACCGGTTGGAACTGCACTAAGTTCTTCTAGATCTGCCAGCAAGAGGATATTCTCTAAGAGTGCACCAATCCCTTCCCCGGTGTGGGCTGAGAGTTGTACAGTAACCGCGTTGCCCCCCCAGGACTCTGGAACCAGGCCGTTATCAGATAACTGTTGCATCACCCGGTTTGCGTCAGCGTCTGGTCTGTCGATCTTGGTAATCGCAACAATTATTGGGACCTCTGAGGCTTTGGCGTGACTTATTGCCTCGACAGTTTGAGGCATTACTCCATCATTTGCAGCCACTACTAAGACCACGATATCGGTAACTTGGGCACCTCTAGCCCGCATGGCAGTAAAAGCCTCATGGCCTGGCGTATCAATAAAGGTAATAGTCCGGCCCTCATGGGTAACCTTATAAGCCCCGATGTGTTGGGTGATCCCCCCGGCCTCACCTTGGGCTACTCTGGCATTCCTGATCACGTCCAGCAGAGTAGTCTTACCATGATCGACGTGACCCATCACAGTTACCACGGGTGATCTGTTCTGTTTATCTCCTTCGTCGTCATCTTGGTCCTCAAAGTACTTGGCAACCAATAGGGCTTCTTGTTCCTCTCCCGCGTCGACCAGCTTTATTTCGGCACCGATTTCAGCAGCAAACAACTCGACCATGTCATCAGACAGTGACTGGGTTGCCGTTACCATCTCGCCTTGTAGGAGAAGAAAGCGGATAACATCACCGGCCGATCTGTTCATTTTTGGTGCCAGGGTTTGTGCGGTGATGCCTCTTTCTACGATGATTTCACCTTCTGGAACTGGTGCCGTAGATGGAACGTAACTCGTCGAAATCTGAGTTGGCTCTAGCTCCTCAATTACCCGTCGTCGCCGTTTTGCCTTTGGTCTTTGTGATCCCTGGCGACCGCGTGAAGGAGGACCTCCCCTGGGTGGTCCTCCTTGGGCACCGGGGCTCGACGGTGATACGTAGTTTCGAAGTCCCCCCGGGGAACTTTGGCCAGAAGAAGGAGACGACCCAGAGTATCCAGTTGATCGATATCCAGTTGCGGCACCCGATGAACCAGGTCCACCAGTAGGTGACCGCCGGGGACCATATGGGGCTCCTCGCTCTCCAGGGCCCCTAACATATGTCCCAGATCCTCCCCGGGACTCTGGTGGACGTGCTCCTCTTGCCCCTGGAGGCGGAGGGATCTGCTTGCCCGAGGCCGACATGGGCTTACCTGGTGGTGGTGGAATGGGCTTTCCGCTAGATGAGAGTGGTCTTCGGGCCTGCCCCGCGCTGGGAGCCTGCGACGGAGCAACCGAGGCAGGTCTCGGGGAACTTTGTCCCGCTTTGCCGGTCTGATCACCGGTGCGGGAATCGCCTTGACGCGTCCGGGCCTCAGCCGCTTTGGAAGATCCGTCTGAACTTGTCACTTGAGCATTTGAGATTTCATTCTCTAACTGGCTTGTCGAAGCAGATCCTGAGCCAACTTCAGACAAGTCACCCCTCTGAGCGATTTCGGGGTCAGACGTCACGCGAGTAGCTTGGCCGGAGCGTCGTGGGGAAGTTGACTGAATCTCTGGAGTGGGCCGCGTATCTTTTCGGGCTTCTCGGCTGACTTGTTCGTCGACTAGGCCATGGGCTGGATCAGGCAACGATCCGGCCACTGTCTGAGCCGGTGACCTTTCGGAAGACTTTGAACTACGGACCACCCGGGTTGCCTCGGTGGTAATGCCGGTTTGGTAACCTGGTACGCTCGGCCGGTCAGTTGTAGAACCAAGAGAAGTTGACTTTTGAACCCGAGATGGCTTTTGTGGAGTAGGTTTTGGCTGAGAGTCGACCTCGCTTGAGGGCACTTCGCCTACCGGTTCGGGAACCTTCTTTAGTCCCTGTGCGTCGGCCTTTCGACGGACCCGATCTGCCTGTGCTTCTTCAATACTTGACGAGTGGCTCTTGACACCGATTCCGAGTGAAAGACAGAGATCGAGGGCCTCCTTGTTGGAGATTCCAAACTCGCGCGCCAACTCATAAACTCTAACCTTCTTGGCCAACTTTTACTCCTGCCCTTCCTCTTGTGCCTCCTGGTTAGAAGTTGACCCGATAAGTTGGGAAGATGCTAGCGATGCGGCTGGATCTAGTTCAGACACTCCGGTGTCGGTGACTTCTTTGTCGTCAGCCTGAGAAGGTGCAAGGGTCATCTTGGACCACTCGTCCGCGGAGAACGTCTCGCCACCTTCAGCAGATCGCCAAACCATCTCTCCGGACTCGTCTTGAATCCATTCACCTTGGGCCCACTCTTCTGAGGAATATCCTTCTAAATCTTCGCTCAGTTGACTTTCACTTTTTATATCAATTCGCCAACCGGTTAGCCGGGCGGCTAGGCGTGCATTTTGGCCTTCTTTCCCGATGGCCAGTGAGAGCTGAAAATCATGGACTACCGCCGTGGCCAATCCCTGGCTCTCGTCTAGTCGTACTTCTTTGATCTTGGCAGGCTGGAGAGCCCGGGCCACAAACTCGGCCACATCCTCGGAAAACGGGACTATGTCTACCTTTTCGCCGCGAAGTTCGTTGGTCACCATTCTCACTCGTGCCCCTCTAGCACCGACACAGGCACCTACTGGATCGATGTTAGAGTCAGAAGACCACACGGCAATCTTTGTCCTGTGCCCTGGCTCCCTGGCGCAGGCCTTAATCTCGACAACTCCACTCGCTATCTCTGGAACCTCTAGCTCAAAAAGTCTCTTTATGAGCCCCGGATGGGTTCGGGAGACCACGATCTGAGGTCCCTTTGAGGTCTTGCGGACTTCAACAATATAGGCCTTTAGGCGCGACCCGTGTTCATATCTTTCATGAGGGACCTGCTCTGCCTGGGGTAAAAGGGCCTCGATCTTCCCTAGATCCAAGAGGGTAAATCGGTTGTCGCTCTGCTGGATAATACCGGTTACAACGTCACCTTCTCGGCCAGCGTACTCTTCGTACTTCATGTCCCGCTCAGCCTCACGGATCCGCTGGAGGATTACCTGTTTGGCTGTCTGGGCAGCAATTCTTCCAAAGTCATCGGGGGTGTCGTCCCACTCTCTAACCACGTTCCCCTCTGAATCGAGTTCCTGGCCGTAAACGCGAATCTCCCCCGAGTCCGGGTCTATGGTCACGACGGCCTCATCGGCCGCATAGGGCATTCGTTTATAGGCCACTACCAGGGAGTTGGCCAAGGCCTCCAGGAGGGTGTCGACAGTTATCCCCTTGTCCCGGGCTATCTGAGCCAGGGCCTCCATAAAGTCAAAACTGGCCTTTGCCATATTTCACCTCCTCGTAAACAATAAAAAACGTGGGCTTTCGCCCACGTAGTGCTAAAACACCGTAGGTTTAATTTTCTCCGAAAAGTATAGCATCTATTGTGATTGTGGCACATTAGAATCCGCTCACGGGCAGGTATGGTATGTTCTGTGGGGTTAGACTGGCCCATTGGGCGTGCCTTGCGGGCACGACCGAAAAAGAGGCTAGGGTTGAGCGCCAATATAGCTGTAAGCTTCAGCCTTCACCGATATCATGAATAGGACTTTTGGACCCACGAGATGATTCAAGAAGCTCCACACTTACACAGCGACGAAACCAACCAAGGTCAGATTATTGCCGTGGGCCTTCCGGGCCCCGATTTTGCGGTAACGCGGACCACACAAGGCGATCAACCCGGCCCGAGTGACCTCCCGGAGGAATCCGACGAATACACCGAGAGACGCAGGTTTGTCAGGGTGACGACTAGGGTTACCTTGGAACTAATACACCAAGATCAGCCGGTCGAGGCCACCTTGGTCGACCTGTCTGAAGGTGGCGTCAGGTGTGTCCTTGAGCCAGGCCAGGAGATTAATCCCGATGAGATTATTCGGGCCAGAATTGAGTTAGGCGACGATGAACTCCAAGTTGAAGGCCAGATATCTTGGCTCAACCTAGAAGACGGATCTTGTGAGATGGGAATTAGGTTTGTTGGTCTGAACGATTCTGAGGCTCAGTGGGTCAGATCTCGAGTCTTTGCAATTCAACTTGAACAGAGAAGGCTAGAGAGGCGCTAGTTGACCAGCGGGTCATCTGGCTCTCTGTAGTCTTCATAAACCCAGCTAGATTGCAATTTTAGACTCTGTATAACTTTTGTTTGCATTACGTGTATTATATCTATCATGTCAGTCTGGGGTGTTTCTTCTAAAAGATCGAGAGCTAATCTCAAAAGAGCTAAGAGTTCGAGCAAGGGACCTATTTACTCCCAGCGCGCTCGCTCGGCAATGGTGGCTCGTGGAATGAGGTCGGTCTCGAAATACTATAACTGGCCAGATATAGGTCAGGTAGTAAACATGGCCATGAGTCAAGAGTCGCTTCCCCTCCCAGTAAAGATCCTAGATCACGACACCTCAGGGGACTTTATCTTGGTATCAGCCCCCGGGGGGAAGGGAAAGGGTGCCCTGGTGGTTGAGTCGGGAGACAAGATAATCCTGACCTGGGTGCTCCCTAATGGGATTGCCAGGTTGGAGACCGTGTTTATCTCCCTAAGTGACGATGTCAAAAAGAGCCCTACTATCTGGCGGTTGGAACCAATAGCTGAAGTTGAAGTAACCGAGCGTCGTCACTTCTACCGGGCTAAAGCACGTCAAAATGTCTACCTGGCCGTTGAAGCTGGTTCGATTCCGGGCGTTCTAGTCGATATCTCAGAACGAGGAATGAGATGTCTGGTAGACACGATAACTCCAGGTAAGCTCACCCGGGAGCATTTACAGACCCGGGTTAACCTGTCAGGAAAGCCTGTAAATCTCAAGGGCCTAGTTGCCTGGAGCAAACACCACGGTGGTCACGTTGAGGTCGGGGTAACCTTTGCCAAGCTCAGAAAACAAGACAACGAGATCATCAAGAGTCATATTTCAAACTGCCTGGCTAAAATCGCGTAAGCATTAAAGTCAAAGATTGGCCTAAATATCGGTATTAGCCCGGATTAGGGAATCTGGTTGAAAATAGCCGAACAAACTCCCTAAGCATAAATCACGCTTTCTCAAGCACTATTTCATGGTTACATATAAAATCTTATCTAGTGATTTTCAGACGTGATTCCAAGGAAAAAAATGATGTCGGCCTTGCTGGCTCTAAACCAGGTTTTTCACCCTCCGACGCTGAGGTAGGTGACCGGAAAGATCCGCCCAGGGTGCGCTCGAAGGCCCGACCGGCAGACTGGCCCCCGGTAAATACCGAGATAGTGATTGTATTGCCTAAAGACGGCGGGGTCTTCAAGACAACCGTAAGTGAGCACGACAAGCTCAATGGGCATATCGTGTTAGCTCCGTCCTCGGCCACGGCCGACCTAGATGCGTCTAGTGGTAATCACGCCATGGCAACCTGGACTAGTCAGGCCGGTCTCCACGAGTTGCGGGCCGAAATCCTCGCCCCTGGCGAACCAAATTCGCCAATCAAAGTTGAACCAACGTCTCCCGTGGTGGTCCACGAGCGTCGCCGATTCCCCCGGGTGAGACGACCGGGAGGGATCAAGCTTGAGTCCGGTAGCCACTCACTGTCGGCTACCATGCTTGACCTCTCCGAAGGGGGCGCTAGGTGTGTAGTTGACACCTCAAGCGTGCTGTCTGCTGACATGCTCCAGACCACCTTGAATCTCGACGATCAGGCGGTAAAGATCAAGGGATGGGTTGCCTGGAAAAAGCTTCACGGTCAACACACCGAGATCGGGGTTTCATTTGCCGGAGTGTCAACCCGGGACGCGGAACTTATACGGCGATACGTTATATCTCTCCAGAGGAGAAACAAGGACTAATAGATCAGTTTATGATCACGAGATACGTCGCCTTATGGCCTCAATCTTCTCTGAGGCCCGGTTGACATCTTGGCCCTTGTCTTCAAGGAGCGCCTGGCGGTCGGCTTCAGCTTCAGCTTCAGCATTTGAGTCGGCAGCGGCCAGACGAGCGGCCACCCCCTCTTTTACCAGCCTCTCGGCCTCAGCCACCAACTCTTGAACCATGTCGGCCTCGGGGACGACTCTCACCACCTTGCCCTTGATAAAGAGGTGGCCCTTATTTTTCCCGGCCGCGATTCCGATGTCTGCCTCACGGGCCTCACCGGGTCCGTTGACTACACATCCCATAACCGCAACCTGAATAGGTAGATTCAAGGCTTCTAAGGCTTTCTGCGCTGCGCTTGCCACTCCAATAACGTCCACCTCGGCCCGGCCACACGACGGGCAGGCCACCAGATCGAGGCTCTTTCGCTCCCTGAGCCCCAGGGCCTCTAGGAGTTGCCTGCCGGCCTTGGCCTCCTCGACGGGGTCGGCGGTCAGCGAGTATCTAATCGTGTCACCAATTCCCTGGGTCAACAGACTGGCTATTCCGGCAGTAGCCTTTATGATGCCAGCTGGTGGAGGACCGGCTTCGGTGACCCCCAAGTGCAACGGGTAGTCGACCTCTTCAGAGAGCATCCGGTATGCCTGAATCATCAGGGGAACACTAGATGCTTTTACCGAGATCTTCACGTTCTCAAAGTCGACCTCTTGAAAGTAGGCAAGTTCCATCTTGGCCGACTCAACTAAGGCCTCTGGAGTGGCCCGGCCATACTTTTTGTATAGGTCCGGATGAAGGGAACCAGCGTTCACGCCAATCCGAATCGGAACCCCTCTATCTTTGGCCTCTTGAGCCACCAGCTTTATCTCCTCGGGCTTTCGCAGGTTGCCCGGGTTTAGCCTCAGACAGGCCACCCCGGCATCTAGTGCCGCCAAGGCCATCTCGACATGAAAATGAACGTCAGCCACGAGTGGGACTGGAGAACGGGGCACAATTTGGGCGAGCCCTTCGGCTGCGGCCTGCTCGTTACAGGTGCACCTCACGATGTCGGCACCCTGAGCTGACAGGGCATATATCTGGGCTAGGGTTCCCTCTACGTCGGCCGTCTTGGTAGTAGTCATCGACTGAACCGAGATCTGAGCACCACCTCCGACCGGCACCGACCCGACCATTACCTGCCGGGTTTTTCGTCTCAGAGCCAGGTCTGGTTTGTCGTTAGCCATCTGGTCATAGCTTATCGCAAATACAAGCCGGTGGCCTCAAGGCCCCGATTTGGCTAGCGGAAAGAAAGCTGTACCGGCTTGACAATATCTAGGTAGATCAAGCTTACCCCGAGTAACACAAAGAGTGTGGCCATGACGTAGAACAGGGGTACCAGTTTGGAACTGTCCGCGTGATAGTACGCCTGTCCCTTTCTTGATCTAACTCGCTCGTAAATTGCTACCGCAAAGTAACCCCCGTCAAGAATTGGAAGGGGCAACATGTTGAAGAGACCAATAAACAGGTTTAGGGCTACAAATATAAAGATTAGTGGTCCGGGTCCTGCCTGGGCGGCCTCAGTGGCTACTCGGGTTGCTCCAACAATTGACATCGCTCGCTGATCGTTGGTTGTCGAATTGGAGGATACCGAGGGATTCACTAGTGCCGCCCAGGTAGCCGACAGGGCTGAACCAATGTGTGTCACCGACGTACCCAGGTAGGTCGCTGCCTCACTTATAGTGCGAGGTACTGCACTGATTGGACTGTAGGTAACGTTTGGATTCGACAAGATAATTCCAACCTTGCCTCCGCCATCTTTCTCGACGGGTACGACAAATATATTTTCCAACCTGCCTTCTCTCCTCACCAAAAAGTCCACCTTGGAACCGGCTGTATTCTTCAGGGCATCTTGGACTTGTTGGTAGGTACTAGTTGGGGTCTTATTGATCTTTACAATTATATCTCCCGGTCGAAGCCCAGCAGTCTTGGCTGGATCTACTCCCCGGCTAACCGGGCTCAGTGAACCTACACTTACCTGGTTATTATTTGGGACCCCAAAGAACACGTACGCGCTCCAAAGGAGAACTAGGGCAATCAAAAAGTGCACGCATGACCCAGCAGATACCGTGGCGAGTCTCTTATAAGTCGGAGCATTCCGGTAGGCCCTAGGCTCTAGTGTGGGTGGTAGCTCCTCCATGGTCGTCATTCCCGGAATCTTTACATAACCGCCAGCTAGGATAGCTTTGATTCCATACTCGGTCTCACCAATCCTTGTAGACCACAACTTGGGACCAAACCCAATAAAATACTCGGTTACTGCCATCCCGGACGCCTTTGCGACAGCTAGGTGGCCAAGCTCATGGAGGGCAATCATCAAGGCTATGCAAAAGATGATAAGCACGAGATAACCGTGGCCCGATATCACCCCGCCCAACACGGCGGCGACAAGAAGTCCAATAAAACCAACCGGCTTTATATCACGACCAGCCATAGTGGGGGGCGTTATATCCAATGAGTTATCCATGCAACCATATACCTCCGAATTAACACGACAAGACGATCTCGGGCTAGGCCAACTTGGTCAGGTTTTCCCGGGCAATAAGTCGGGCCGTCCTGTCGGCATTAATTATATCCCCAACGTCTCGCGGTGTTTCTTCACTAAAGGCATCTAGAGTGGACGCAATTAAACTGGCAATATCAGTCCAAGCAATCTTCCCTCCCAGAAAGGCTTCCACGGCCACCTCGTTGGCCGCGTTTAGCCATGCAGGGGCCGATCCACCGGTCCTGCCTGCTTGGTATGCAAGATCCAGACACCTAAAGACGTCTCGGCGAGGCAGTTCGAAGTCAAGTCTGGCGAGCTCGGCTAGGTTCATATTCCCATAGGGCCAGGAAAGTCGCTGTGGGTATCCTAGACAGTATCCAATCGGAAGCCTCATGTCTGGGTTGGACAGTTGGGCCACTAACGACCCGTCACGAAACTCCACCATTGAGTGGATAATCGACTGAGGGTGGATTACCACGTCGATAGAGTCATAGGAAACACCAAATAGCTCGTGAGCCTCAATAACCTCTAAACCTTTATTCATCAGTGTTGACGAGTCTATGGTTATCTTGGGACCCATTTTCCAGGTTGGGTGGTTGAGAGCTTCGTCAAGGGTTACCCGAGTAAGCTCGTCTTCGGTTAGTTCCCTAAAAGGACCCCCCGAGGCCGTAAGGATTAAACGCCCAACCTCACCAGATCCCGAGGAAGACCTGAGACATTGATGGATGGCACAGTGCTCTGAGTCAACCGGCAAAATGGTCCCACCATAAGACTCCCTTACCCGGTTGACAACAGCCGCCCCGGCCACAAGTGACTCCTTGTTGGCCAAGGCCAGGGTCTTGCCTGCCTGGAGAGCCCCGATCGTTACCGCAAGTCCGGCAAACCCAACGACCGCATTCACTACAATGTCTGCGAGTTGGGCAATCTCGGCTAGTGAATCTTGACCTACAAGGATCTCAATTCCTTTGGGAAGACGCTCGGCGAGTTCTCTCGCCCGGGACTCGTCGGCCAAAGCGACCACTTTTGGGCGTAATGCCCCGGCTTGGTTGACTAGAGTGTCCACCGAACTATGAGCTCCTATTGCAGCTAGCTCATAGCTGGTTGGGTCTAATTCAAGCGCCTTTTGAAGTACTTGGACGGTTTGCGTTCCAATAGAGCCGGTTGACCCCACCAGACTAACCGACCTGGTCACGAGATGTTGAGAACCCTGGCCAAGAAGTAGACGGCTGGCATCACAAAGAGCATGGCGTCAATTCGGTCAAGTACCCCCCCGTGACCGGGAATGGCGGCGCTCATGTCCTTTACCCCGATATCACGCTTTATGAGGGACTGACACAGGTCGCCAAAGGGAGCAGCCACCGACACGACCAGTCCGAGTAGGAGCGCCCTGCCCTCTGACCACGGGTGTAGGTGGGCCAAAAAGACCACCGAGACCACGAGTGAACTGACCACCCCTCCAATTAGGCCCTCCCAGGTCTTGTTGGGGCTCACATGGGGCGAAAGCTTGTGGCGACCAAACTTGCCACCTATAAGGTAACCACCTACGTCGTATCCAACAGTTGCCACGATCGCCCCAAACAACAAGGCAACGCCGTGTCGCTCTGGGTGAATCTGAGGATCGAGTAGCAACGCCGAGAACGACCCCAAAAAGCTGATCCACATAAACCCAAGCAAGGTTACTGCCACCCCAGAGGCTGGCCGAGAGTCGGTTACTCCCCATAGGTACCACAACAGGGTAAACACGGTCATGAGGGCCAATATAACAATTACGGCAGGCTCACCCTTGTTGTAAGCTGCGATCATCAAGGTGAAGGTTCCCACCAGACCCAAAAGCGTTGCTGGCCGATACCCGGCCTTCCTCATTGCAGCAAAGTACTCGGCCACGGCCAGGGTCACCGCCACGGTGACCACGACCAAGGCTGCCCCGGAACCAAACAGGAATAAGATTACAATAACCGCCCCAATGGCGAGTCCAGTTGCAATTGCAACCCCGAGATTTCGTCCCGAGTCAATCTTGGATCCTACTTTTTTGCCAACTCCGCTTTGAGACAACTTGTCGAATCCAGACACGATTCCAGAGCCAATCCTGACGGTCTTCTTTTCATCTAAAATGCGACCCAGCTCTTCTTGCTTTCTTTCTAACTCCAAGTCCTGAGCCCCGGAAATATCAACGGACTCTGACCCTTCAAGAGTTCCTGCATTTGCCGGGTTATTCCAATAAGACGTCTGATCTCGACGTCCTGGGGCACTATCGGAACCATCCTCCACGTCAGCCGGGTCGAGGCCGTCAAAATCTTCTATATGAGAGTCCCCATAGCCTTCATCAATGGACCGGCTAGAGGGGCGCTCATCTGGGGCACTATAGGAGTAAGGGTCAGAACTTCCAAGCTCCTCAAAGGAGAACAGGTTGGCCTCATCTGATAGTGGCCGTTCAACCAGCTCCAACTGGGTTTCGTCAAGTAGCTCGCTGTGGTCAAAATCTACGGACCTTGAACTCTCTTGACCCACCCAGGTCGGACCTGAAGAATACTGAGACTCTGGTGTCTCACCGAGGGTATCTGCAAATACCTTGGGCACCTCTCCGGTGGGGGGCTCTGTCCAGTGCGGCAGCCCATGAGACGGCTCGGCTATCGCCTCCTCTGGTGCGTCTAGCCCGAAATCGTCGGTGGACGGGTCGATATTTTGGGTAACCTCGGTCATGTCATCGTTGACAAGCTTTGAAGCTTCTTGGGCCCCGATAATCTTTATCTGTTCGGTAACGTAAGGGTCTTGGTCGACCTGATCATCAAAACTGAACTGGTCACTCATACTTCCAAGAGTTCCTTCTCTTTGTTTCCAAGTGCTCGATCTACATCTTGGATAAAGTCATGTGTAAGTTTTTCCAAGACTTTTTCTGCTCGGTCTAGTTCGTCTGAGGAAATCTCGCCACCTTTTTCCATCCCCTCCAGATGGGCCCTAACCGAACGTCTTAAATTTCTAATAGCAACCCGACCATCCTCGGCTCTTTGTTTGACCACCTTTACTAGTTCCTTGCGACGCTCCTCGGTTAGCTGGGGAAAATTCAGTCGAATTACGTTCCCGTCATTTGACGGGGTCATGCCGAGTTGGGACTTCTCAATTGCTTTCTCTATTGCCCCTAGGGATCCCTTGTCGTAGGGGGTGATGACAAGAAGCCGGGACTCTGGAACACTGAAGCCGGCAAGTTGCTGCATGGGAACCTCTGAACCGAAATAGTCAACCTTTATCTTGGAGACCAGCTGTGGAGAAGCCCGGCCCGTTCTGATTTCCCCAAAGGTCTCCTCGGTGTGCGAAAGGGCCTTGGCCATTTTTTCCTTGGCCTCTTCTACGATTAGATCAATAATTGAATCGTCACTCATTGGATCAAGGTGCCAATCTTCTCACCCGACAAGGCCTTGAGAATGTTACCGGGCTCCATAACATCGAACACCAATATCGGAAGCTTGTTGTCCATGCAAAACGTAATTGCCGTCATGTCCATTGCCCTGAGATCCTTTTTTATAACCTCACCAAAACTAATCTCGTCAAATCTGTCTGCATTTGGAACCATTTTGGGATCAGCACTGTAAACACCATCTACACCTGAATGGGTCCCCTTCAAAACTACCTGGGCCTCAATCTCGGCGGCTCTTAGAGCGGCCGAGGTGTCGGTGGTGAAATACGGGTTTCCCATGCCAGCACCAAAGATTACGACACGACCTTTCTCTAAGTGTCGGATGGCCCGCCTTCGAATATAGGGCTCAGCTATCTGGGCCATCTCAATTGCGCTAAGAACCCTGGTAGGCTGACCGAGTCGTTCAATCGCATTCTGCAAGGCTAGGGCGTTGATTACCGTGGCCAGCATCCCCATATAGTCTGCCGTGGCCCGGTCTAAGCCAGCGCCCATCCCGGTTGCCCCACGCCAGATGTTACCGCCTCCAACCATCACGGAAATCTCAAGCCCATATAGGGTTCTGGCCTTTACCAACTCGCCAGCAATGCGTTCTACGATTTCCCCGGAAATAGTCTCCCCGGCCTCTGTTCCTCCGAGTGCCTCGCCGGACATCTTTAGGACCACGCGCTTCCAACCACCACTCAAATGAGATATATCCACGGAACCCCGTGAAACGTTGTCTTGGCTGAAATCCTCTGAGGGTCCCAAAGTTAGGTACCTATAATCACCTGAGAGAACCGAACTATTGAGGCCGGTTTGACGCTATCACCAACGGTCGACTTCTCGTCTTTTACGAAGGCCTGTTCGAGCAGACATCTCTCCTTGAAGAAACCGTTTAATCTACCTTCGACTATTTTTCCAATTGCAGCCTCGGGCTTGCCCTCATTTCTGGTCAGGGTCTCAAGTGTCTTTCTCTCTTCATCAACAATTTCGGCCGGTACGTCTTGCCTGGAGAGGTACTCGGGTCTAGCAAAGGCAATGTGAAGGGCCACATCATGGGCCTTGTCAGGTACGTCACCTTGGAGTTCAACCAATACTGCATTGACACCACGCTCGTTTTGGACGTGTAAGTACTCGCCAAGGCAGTTACCCGCCGAGGTCTGAAAATACACGACCTTACCTACTTCGATATTTTCCTTCAGGGTCACCTTCAGGTCGTCAACTAGGTCTTTCATGGACTCAATTGCTGACTCACCTGACCGGGCTACCGCCTCGGCTAGTTCCCCGCACAGATTGACAAACCCGTCAGACTTGGCCACAAAGTCAGTCTCGCACTTTAGTTCAACAATTGAGGCCGAGTCTCCGACCTTACATATTGACACGGCCCCCTGGGAGTTTTCCCGATCTGAGCGTTTCGATGCCCCGGCAAGACCACGCTCTCTGAGCCACTTGGCCGCCTCTCCACTATCTCCATCACAGGCCTCTAAGGCCTTCTTTGCGTCCATCATCCCGGCCCCGGTGCTTTGACGCAGTTGCTGAACGTCTTTTGCTGTAAAACTTGACAAAGTCTCTCCTTGAAAGTTCTCTAGTTCTCGTCTTGCCCGACCGACAATGGGACCTCATTGGAATCGAACTGCTCTTCGCTTGATCCCAACACAACTGAGGCCATAGCAGGCACGGATGCCCCATCTTCCTGTGGCTCAGCTGAGCTAACCGAAGTTCCGCCTAGATCACGATTGTCGGTTGTCTCTCTCTCGGGTCCGGCCTTCCCTGGGTCCTCAAGGTCTTGTGGCGCATCCAAAGCTTGCTCTAGGAACTCATCGGCTAACCCGGTTGA